>JAGBOJ010000127.1 GCA_017633935.1 Lachnospiraceae bacterium
AGTCTCAAATATGATAATCATTCCGGTCATCCTGACTTATGCGTATCACATTCCCGGCGGAATACCTTTTCTGATGCTCACGGTAGGAGCCGGAGAGGTGATATCGTGTTATGTGATCGGGGAGATACTGCTATCGGCAATTAACCCGGTCAAGCAATATATTTTCGGAACACCGGAAGCGGATAAGGCGGATAATATAGAAGGAAAGAACGCTTAAAATGGCGGATAGCGGCACCTACCCCTGTACTCTGTGTCCGAGAAGCTGCGGTATCGACAGAAATGTAAAAACAGGATACTGCGGGGAAACAAACACACCCCGTATCGGAAGAGCGGCTCTGCATATGTGGGAGGAGCCGTGTATTTCGGGGGAGCCGGATGAGATCTGTACAGATAAAAAAAGAGGCTCGGGAGCAGTATTCTTTTCCGGCTGTAATATGGGCTGCGTATTTTGTCAGAACAGGAAGATAAGCAGGGGCGGAGCCGGAAAATATGTTTCGCCTGAGCGTCTTACGGATATTTTTTTTGAACTTGAGGAAAAGGGAGCTTATAATATAAATCTTGTTACGGGGGATATTTTTATACCCTCAATTGCGGGTGCTGTAAAAGCCGCAAAAGACAGGGGGATAAAAATACCGTTTATTTTTAATACGGGCTCTTATATAAAGGTGGAAAGCCTTAAGCTCCTTGACGGCCTGATAGATATATACCTGCCAGATCTTAAATATATCACTCAAGGGGATGCGATAAGATACAGCAACGCACCGGACTATGTAAATGCGGCAAAGGCTGCGATAGATGAAATGGTAAGACAGCAGCCGGAAAGAGTATATGACGGTGTTATCATGAAAAAGGGTGTTATCATCAGACATCTGCTTTTGCCCGGGAAGATCATTCAGGCTAAAATGATAGTGAAATATATTTATGAAAGATACGGAGAAAAAGTATATTTAAGCCTGCTGAATCAATATACTCCAAACGGAAATCTTGAAGATTATCCGGAAATAAACAGGAAGGTAACGGGCAGAGAGTATGACAGTCTGGTAAGATATGCGCAGGAGCTTGGTATCACCAATGCATATATTCAGGAGGGAGAGACTGCTAAGGAGAGCTTTATACCCGATTTTGACGGGACAGGGGTATGATCATAAACACCTTTTACGGAGGAAATGTCCATGATAAAAAATATGTGGTATGCAGTGCTGGCATCAAAAAAAGTAAAGCCCGATAAGATAACCGGAGCTGTAAGATTCGGGGAAAATCTCGTGTTTTTTAGAAATGCAAAGGGAGAATTATCGTGTGTGACAAGTCTTTGCGCACATAGGGGAGCTTCGCTTGAAAAGGGCTGTGTAAAAGACGGAAATATACAATGTCCTTTTCACGGGATCGAGTATGATATAAACGGAAAATGCGTACATATCCCTTCGGACGGGAAAAGCTCAGATGCAGACCTCTCAAGATTCAATCTGAAAAATTATCCGGTAAAGGAGACCGGAGGCATTATTTTTGTATGGTACGGTGACGGAGAGCCTGAAGGGGAGCCGGACTGCTTTGATATAGTGACAGATCCGGAATTTACATATGATGAGATATGCGATCCGTGGGCTGTGGATTATTCGAGAGTCATCGAAAACCAGCTTGATGTCTCGCATCTTGCATTTGTTCACCGCACGACCATCGGAAGGGGAAATAAGACTTTATGCAACGGACCGAAGGTGGTATGGAAGGATGATAATACCATGCAGACAAGTGCCAATAATGAGGTGGATGAGGGGCAGACACCGAAATCCTCCGAGGAAAGTGTGATAAAAAAGACAAACCTGAATTTTAAATTTCCGAATATGTGGCAGAATCACATTTCGGACAGGATTTCCGTTCTGGCATATTTCATCCCCGTAGATGACGGGCATTCGATCATTGCCCTGAGATTTTATAATAAGCTAACAAAAATAAAGCTTGTAAACAAAATAATCGCAAAATTCGGAAGCATTGCAAATAAAATAATTGAGAGACAGGATAAAAGGATAGTGGAAACACAGCTTCCGAAAAAATCCGGATTATATATGAAAGAAAACCTCGCCTCCGCAGATCTGCCGATAATCGAATACAGATCAAGGAGGGAGAAGCTGAAGAACAGGTGAAAATCCGATATTTTATGAAGACAACCCTACATTCAAAGCCCGTTGGACATAAAGCCTTTCGACACCGTCAGCAAGCTGAGGTATCGAGAGGCTTGGGGAATTTAGAGAAGGTAGTCTGCTGCTTTTAATCAAACCAGTCTACACTGCGGGCCCATTCAAATCCATTATTACTTTTAGGCGGTTCACCCTGACTCATATATCTTGCCGGCTCATCTTCGTAATTTTTTATGATCATATCCTTGACGGTTTGAAGTGTTTCTCCATCTTGACAATATTTAGGTATGAGTGCATCAAAACATTCTTCGCATAAACCATCTGATCCGAGGCGCTCATCCCTGAAAATATGAAACATTTCATATGTATCGTACAAAGAATACAGCCTTTCACCTTTGGGAATAAGCCTTAAGCATTTTCCGCATCTGCACCGTCTTATGTAATCTAATGCCTCGTACTCATGACCGTCGCACCAATACACAGCCTGACTGCATGTTGCAAGTAGCTTTTTGGTTGTGTCCATACTTATATCACCTTTGTCGTAAAGGGTGATAACCATTCTGACCACTTCATTCAATCCCATACCAATACTATGACAGCTCATAAAAATCCTCCTTTGATATCGTTTTATTTTTTTTTTTGTTTGTTATGCCTCGAGCATATTATTACTCATGTATACCATATGTATAACGCATAGTCAATAGATTTATTGTACTTTTAAATATAGTTTTGTTATAATCAATAAAAAACAGGAGGATTGAGAATGAAATCGGTAGTTGTTGATACAGAAAGGTTAAAGGAATGTAGAGAAAAGAACGGCATTTCCAAGAATAAGGCTGCGAAACTGATTCATGTTGCCCAGCCGACTTATCTACGCTATGAGTCGGGAGCAATTTACCCTTCAGAACAGGTCTTAAGGGAAATTGCACTTGTATTTAATACATCGGTAGAGTATCTGACAGGTAAAAGTAATGATCCGGCTTCGGTAACATATCTGGTAGAAAAGGGGTCGGAGCCTATCATATTTGATATAGTTGAAGAGTGTAGGAAAAAAAACAGTTCCCAGTTGGAAAGGATATTGGAGTACGCAAGGAAACTAAAAGGTTGATATATGACAATAATCATATAAACCGAGGTCGTTATCGGATTTTTGGCGGGAAGCATAAAATTATAAAAAGCAGGCATATCCAATGTTGCTGTAAAAACAATAAAATGATATAATCATAATCAATTAAGATCCGTTCTGCGGGTCTCATATCAAAGCATCCAAAGGATGCTGTCAAAGCATGAAGGCGTTCAGCCATGCAGGAACCGGACATACCGGTTATCTTTGCAGGCGGGAATTTGTATCCCGCAAGCTCATGCTATTTCAAAACCAATTAAATAGCAGGAGCGAAGACCTCCTGCGAAAGATGTTTCAAAGGAGGAAGAAACGATGAAAAACTACACACCGGTCTATGTCTATCCGCTTACGAAAAATGACGGATGGAGGAAGCTTACGGGTGAACTGCCCGTAAAAATGACGAATGATTATCTGTTCAGGGCATTGCTGCAATCGGATAATGACACCTTAAAGTCATTACTGGCATCACTTTTGCATATGGATGTAAAAATGATCAGGTCAGCAAAGGTGACAAATCCGATACTCTTGGGAGAGGCGATAACCGACAAGACCTTCATA
>JAGBOJ010000128.1 GCA_017633935.1 Lachnospiraceae bacterium
CAATCTTCCAATGTTTCCCTTATCGTCTCAAGCCTCTGATCTATCAGCCTGATTGCTTCTGTTGCTTCGGGGGGACATATACTCTTTTTATCTCAAGGAGTCTGTCTCGTTCTGCTCTTAAATCCTTCTTTACATCCAATTCGCCCATAATTACTTCTCGTATATTATCTCTCATATCCTTTTTTCAATCTCAGATGTCAAAACATCGAATTTTCCGTCATATATGGTAGTCAGCAGACTATCAAGACTGAGAAGCGCTCTGCGTACATCCACCATCGTAAGAAGCTCCTTTTGAAGAGCCTGCTCAAACTCATCAAGATCGACGACCTTCACAAATCCGTCGGGATAAACGATCACATCAGCCAGAAGATCCCGGAAAATATACGCATTCTCCTTTTCATCCTTTTCATAATCTATGATATCGCAGTACCAGTAGAGCAGGCTGTCATCCTTATAAAGAAACTTGCTCACCTTATAACCCGCATTCAGAAAATATGCGGAATATCCGTGATCAAGATCATGCTTCGGATGAAGTGTGCACCATTTTGTCACGATGATATCATCGTCAAACGAAAGAATTTCATCGTCCTTTAAGCGCACACATTCATCCGGTATAAGTCTTTTTCTGTATAAAACAGGGCTCTCACTCATTTGCCGCTTTTTCCTTGTAGTGATGCGCGTCTTCAAGAAGCATATCCTTAACCTTCATAAGCCTTATCTGGGTACTTCTCTCATTTTCGTCAAGCTTGGAGGAAATATATTTGATATTTGCCTCCGTCTCGGGGATCAGTACGTGCTCTAATGCGTTGACACGCCGCCTTGTCTTCTCTATCTCAGCCGCCATAAGCTGACAGGCTTTTTCAACCTCAGCAAGCTTCAGCATATCCGAAAGCAGCTCCGAGAGACTCGATACGGCATCATCAAGGTCGCTTGAGGTAAAGGCAAATCCGTAAGAATAGATATCGTTTGCATCGTTCGTCCTTGTCTTATATTCAAATACCGGAATCTCGACACTCATGATATTCTTTTCGGATACCTCTAAGGATACCTCCTGCTTGGGAGCCATAAATGCCACATTTACGGCCTCCTCCGACATGGTGGACTTGGCAAGTACGAAATTCTTGTTCGCTGCCTCCATACCTGCCTCGACCTTTTTCCTAAGCTCCATATTTTCACGCACCAGATCCATGAACTGCCGCATAAGCTCATCCCGCTTATCTTTTAAGAGCTTATGCCCGCGCCTTGTGGTTATCAGCTTTCTCTTTAAGCGGGTCAGCTCCATTCTGGTAGGAGTAATATTTGTAGCAGCCATATTAAATCTCCTTATTATTTCTTGTCATAATACTTATCAAGGAATTCATCCTTAATTCTCTTAAGCTCTGCTCTCGGCAGGATGCGCAAAAGCTCCCAGCCTATCTCCAAAGTCTCCTCAATGGAGCGGTCTGTACGATAACCCTGCGATACATACTTCTGTTCAAATTCATCGGCAAATTTCGCATAGAGCTTATCGATATCGGTAAGAGCCGCCTCACCAAGGATCATCATAAGCTCCTTGGCGTCCTTTCCTCTTGAATAAGCCGCAAATAGCTGATTCATAGTATTCGCATGATCTGCTCTGGTCTTTCCTTCACCGATACCCTTATCCTTCAGACGCGAAAGAGAAGGAAGAACATCTATGGGCGGTTCGATACCACGACGATACAGATCTCTTGAAAGTATTATCTGACCCTCAGTGATATATCCCGTAAGGTCGGGAATGGGATGAGTCTTATCATCCTCGGGCATCGTAAGGATCGGTATCATTGTGATGGAACCCGACTTACCCGTCTGACGTCCGGCTCTTTCGTATAACTGAGCAAGGTCGGTGTACATGTATCCGGGATATCCTCTTCTTCCGGGAACCTCCTTACGGGCTGCAGATACCTCACGGAGCGCATCCGCATAGTTTGTGATATCCGTAAGGATTACGAGTACATGCATTCCTTTCTCAAATGCAAGGTACTCTGCTGCCGTAAGAGCCATACGGGGAGTCGCGATTCGCTCAACCGCAGGGTCATTTGCCAGATTCATGAAAAGAACCGTCCTGTCTATGGCTCCCGTCTCACGGAAGCTTTCCACAAAGTAGTTCGACTCATCAAAGGTTATACCCATCGCGGCAAAGACAACGGCGAATGCCTCATCCGTACCTCTTACCTTTGCCTGACGCGCTATCTGCGCCGCCAGCTCTGCATGGGGAAGACCCGAAGCGGAGAAGATCGGCAGCTTCTGGCCTCTTACCAGCGTATTAAGTCCGTCTATTGCGGATATTCCCGTCTGAATAAACTCCTGCGGATAGCTTCTTGCTGCCGGATTCATGGGCAGACCGTTTATATCCCTTCTCTCTTCCGGAAGTATCTCCGGACCGTCATCTATGGGATGTCCGAGTCCGTCAAATACTCGTGAAAGCATATCCTCGGATACACCCAGCTCCATGCTCCGTCCCAAAAACCTTACCTTTGAGCTTTCAAGGTTTAAGCCTGTGGATGCTTCGTAAAGCTGCACCAGAGCATTTCCCTCTTCTATCTCAAGCACCTTGCAGCGGCGTCTTTCGCCATTTGCAAGCTCTATCTCACCAAGCTCATCATACGCAACATTTTCAACATCGCGAACGAGCATCAGAGGACCTGCGACCTCCTGAATCGTTCTGTATTCCTTTGGCATTAGAAGTCCTCCTTCTCAGCAATTACCTGCTGTATTTCTGAATTAAGGTTGTTGTTTATCTTTGCAAATACACCGTCAAGCTCTGTCTCTTCGGTATACTTGAAACGTCCTATCTCTTCCCTGACAGCCATATCTATGAGCTTTTCAACCGAGGCACCCTTCTTTAACGCCTCCGAAGACTGATCATAGAAATTAAGTATAAGCTGCATCATCATATGCTGCTTCTTTAAGGAGGTATAGGTATCAACCTCATGGAAAGCGTCCTGATGCAGGAAGTCCTCTCTTATCGAACGGGCAGCCTCCATCTTAAGTCTGTCCGGAGCCGAAAGGGCATCCATTCCGACAAGCTGTACCATTTCCTGCAGCTCCGATTCATCCTGTAAGAGGTTCATCATCTTCTGTCTTAACGCCATCCAGTCATTCCCCTCTACATTCTCATCAAACCAGCTTCCTATGGTATTCATATAGTTTGAATAGCTTGTAAGCCAGTTGATCGCCGGGAAATGTCTTTTATAAGCAAGTGCCGAATCCAACGACCAGAATACCTTTACGATTCGCAGTGTAGCCTGCGTTACCGGCTCCGATATATCACCGCCGGCAGGAGAAACCGCTCCGATGACCGAAAGTGCGCCTTCCCTGTCGTCCTTTCCGAGTGCGATAACACGACCTGCTCTTTCGTAGAACTGTGCCAGACGGGAGCCGAGATATGCGGGGTAACCTTCCTCACCGGGCATTTCCTCAAGACGACCCGACATCTCTCGAAGAGCCTCTGCCCAACGGGATGTGGAATCCGCCATCAGCGCTACCGAATAACCCATATCACGGAAATATTCCGCGATCGTGATACCTGTATAGATCGAAGCTTCACGGGCCGCCACAGGCATATCGGATGTGTTCGCTATGAGCACTGTCCTTTCCATCAATGATTTCCCTGTCTTGGGGTCCTTCAGCTCGGGGAACTCGTTAAGAACGTCCGTCATCTCGTTTCCACGCTCGCCGCAGCCGATGTATACGACTATATCCGCCTCAGCCCATTTAGCAAGCTGATGCTGTACGACTGTCTTTCCCGAACCGAAAGGACCGGGAACGGCTGCCGTTCCTCCCTTTGCGATGGGGAAGAGCGTATCTATAACTCTCTGACCCGTAACAAGGGGCTTATCACTTGAAAGCTTCTCTTTATAAGGGCGTCCGCGACGAACGGGCCATCTCTGCATCAGTCCCACATCGACGCTCTCACCGTTATCCTTCCTGATCTTTGCCACAGGAGCGGTCACATCATAATCGCCCTCTGTTATGGCTTCTACCGTACCTTCCACTCCGTAGGGAACGAGGATCTTCTGCGTTACGATCTCCGTTTCCTCAACGGTACCTATTACATCTCCGGCTACCACCTTATCTCCGGTATTTACCGAGGGCTTGAAATGCCATTTCTTATCCCTGTCAAGTGACGGAACCTCCACACCTCTCTTTAACAGGTTTCCGCCCGACACCTCCATGATCTTGTTAAGCGGTCTCTGAATACCGTCATAAATACTGCCTATAAGTCCGGGCCCGAGCTCAACGCTCATGGGCACTCCGGTAGATTCCACCGGTGCTCCGGGCGCAAGTCCCGAGGTCTCCTCATAAACCTGTATGGAAGCCTCATTGCCGTGAATCTCTATTATCTCACCGATAAGTCTCTGATCGCTTACCCTTACGACGTCGAACATATTCGCGTCTTTCATGCCTTTAGCAATAACCAGAGGTCCGGCAACCTTTTTTATTGTACCTTTGCTCAATTTTCACCTCCTAATCAGGATTTTTACACCTGATATTTCGCTTGTGACCTTCAGATTCTCATGCTCCGAATAAAATGTCAGAACCTACAGCCTGCTCCACGGATTTCTTTACATTACGTACCCCGTCGCCCGTATTTCCGGATACACCGGGTATGAGGATGACAGCCGGAAGCTTTGATTCCCTGTACCTGTCTATCTCATTTTTTATCTTTGAGGCAAGGCTTTCGGTGATGTAGATCACCGCATATTCTTCATCCGCGAGTTTTCTAAGCATATGACCCGCATTTTCCGCACTGTCAAAGGGGAAGGTATCGAGTCCAAGTGTGGCAAATCCGTATATGCTGTCCGGTTCACCCATAACGGCTATCTTATACATACATTTCCCTTACCCTTTCCCTGATGGACTGCTCCGGCAGGTCGTTTATCTTGCCCGACATCACAATCCTGACAGTTTTTATTTCGTTTTCCCGCGCTATTATATACGCGGCCAGAGGTCCTACCGTATACGGGTGGGATATCTCCGGTTTTATGCTTCTGATGATGAGATTGTCACACCATCTTTCAAATGCCGAAGGAGATTTCTTAAGCTCTTCTCCCGCTTCGGCATAATCCGTATTTGCTATATAGTCGCAGATCGCGTCCGTTCCTTCTACCGCTGCGGTCGCAAGCGAATCGATATTAAGTGTCCTGCACCCGGCAAGCGCAGCCTTTAAGAACTTCATATCCTTACCGGTCTTTGCTGCCCTGACTGCTATCTTTATATCCGCCGAAGCCACCGTAAGCTCCCCGTAGAGAGCAAGTATATCGCTTCCGGTCCGGTTCCCGGCTTCATAGATCGCTTCAAGTGCCGCCTTATCGATAATTACATCGCAAAGCTGACCGTCATGCGTGTAAAGCAATATATCCATGGCTTCCTCAGCCGGTTCCCGCATCTGTTCGGGAAGAATCGAAAAATCTCTCGACGCTACCGCTTCCTGCATCACTGAGGGTGATACCGTACCTTCTTCCGAAAATATAACACCATGCTTGCTTGTAGTAAGCGCCTGCTTTATCGCAGCCTTAAGGTTATGGTAATCGTTGTTCAGTCTTAAAACGTTGAACACGGACATATCGTCTACCATTTCACCTATAAGATCCCATGTCTTTTTCTTCTCGGCCTGCAGCATCTTCTCCACGCGGTCGGATACGGAATTACCTCCTTCCGATACCTCCCAGCCTTTATCCTGCAGCATCCTCAATCCCTCTTCGGGAGTCTTGATGCCAAGAAGCTGCTCTAAGAAGGACGCGGATAAAAGGGACAGCTCTTTTGATCGTATTCTCGCGACAGCATAATAATACTGTTTATCGGACATATCAAATTCCCTTTCCTAATTAAATAAGATATCCTGCACTTTATCCGCAAGACTTTCCCTGGCGGCATCTATAAGAGCCCCGAAAGTACAGTTTTCCTCCACTCCTCCGTAAGAAAGAATGAATCCGCCTCCCGTGGTCCTTGTTTCCTTTCCCAGTGAGAGCCTGCCCCCTTTAAGACGGCCGTTCAACCGCATCTCAAAGTCCGAGGGAATACCTGCCAGATCCTCCTTTGAAAAAATGATGACACCTTCCTGCGGCAGGGCATTCTTTACGGCGATATCCATTACCGTGTTGTAATACTCACTTCCGGAAAGCTTTTTCAGCCTCTCCTCGGCCTTGTCAAACACTTCCGCTATGATACGCTGTTTCTCTGAAAGAATGGCTTTTCTCTTATAAAGGTCCGCAGCCGAAACTGCCCTGTCCTCTATATCCTTTGCCTGCCTTTTGCCGCGGGCTCTGATATGCTCGCATTCGTCCTTAACCTCTTCACCCGCTTTGCTGAGTATATCATCAGCCTGTTTTTTTGCTTCGGCAAGCTTTCCGGAAACGGTCTCGTCAGATTCCTTCTTTATCTGCTCCAAGATTTTATCTAATCCTGTCATCCTTTACCTCCTAATAAGGTTTATTTTCTGCTTACGCCGTCTCAGGTAGGTATACCGTTAATCGCAAGGATCGATACGAGGAGCGCCAAGATCGCGTAGGTCTCAACCATCGCGGGGAATATCATAGACTTACCGAACTGGTCGGGTCTTTTTGCGACAAGTCCGATCGAGGCTACAGAAGCCTTTGCCTGCTGCATAGCCGAAATAAGTCCCACAAATGCCATAGGTGCGCATGCAAAGAAATACATAAGACCCGTACCTACCGAAAGATCAGCCGGTGCTCCGCTCATGACACCCAGTCTTGAAAGAGCGATGAATGCTATAAGCAGACCGTAAATACCCTGTGTTCCGGGAAGAAGCTGTAAGATAAGAACCTGTGAAAACTTGTTAGGATCCTCCGTTACTACTCCTGCCGCTGCCTGACCGCCTCTGCCGACACCTATCGCAGAACCGATCCCCGCAAAAAGAGCTGCCGATGCTGCTCCCGCCAATGCTAATGCTGTTCCGATACCCATTTGTTAATCCTCCTTAAATTTGAAGTATTTTGTTTTTACCGCAAACGGCTCAAATTTTCTTCCGCCGCCGCTATAGAACTTTCCGAAAAACTCAACAAACTGAAGCCTGTTCGCATGAACATACGCTCCAAGTGCGTTTATCGCCATATTCAGTGCATGACCTATAAGGAATATCACAAGGAACAGGATAATGCCTATCAATGCTCCGAATATGTTTGAATGAAACAATCCCTCGCTGACCATCTGACCCATTGAGTTAAATACTGTAGAGATAACCGATGTGGCAAGACCGAGAGCAAGGAGTCTTGAATATGAGAGGATATCGCTCAGGTAGCTTGTAACTCCGTAGAGCGCATATGCTCCCTTCATCAGACGCTTTACGGGATTTTTTGATTCCCTTCCTCCTGTAAGCAGTATTCCCACAGCGCCTACTATCGCAAGCAGCGCGCCGACCTTTCCGACAGGATCCGGAAGTCTTGTAAGTGCTCCGGGGAACATATTTACGACCATATCTGTCGTAAGTCCGAAAAGAATCAGTCCTCCGACCAAAAAGATCCAGAAAAGCGAATCATAGATCGCATCCGCGACCCTCTTCTGCCTGATCGCCTGATACATATTGATCAGAAGTCCCGCAAAAAGATGTATGATACCTATTGCAAATGAAAATACAAGCACCTTCATGGAATTTGTGATCGGGTCCACGTAAAGCGGCTTTATCACAAAATCCACTCCGAAGAACTCTTTTGCAATGACTGTGGGCGCGTCTCCGAAATAGCTTCCGAAGAGAATACCCGAAAACATCGTGCCTATACCGCAGTAGCAGAACATCTTCATACTGCGTTTAAGTCCCGGCTCCATATTCTTGAATTTCTTTAATATAAGAGCCGTGGCTATGGTCATGAGCGCACCGTAGGCAAAATCCGAAAGCATCATTCCGAACATAAAATAATAGAATATCGCCACGGGCATTGTGGGATCGAGTTCACCCTTTCCGGGCATCGAATAACTCTCCACAACTCCCTCGACCGGAGCGGCAAAGCCGTTATTTTTGAGCAGGACCGGAACGTCTTCACTTTCGTCGGGATCTGTGATTTCCACGCAGGCATCATATTCCGACGATATCTTCTGTTCAAGATCTCCTGCCGCCGCTTCGGGTATATACCCGCTTAAGACGAATGTTCTCTTTGACTGCTCAAGATCGCTGATCACCTGATACTTATCGGCTCGCATCACATAGTAATCATGGATGAATTTGATCTCCTCGCGTTTTTGAGCGTATACGGCAAGCTCATCGTTTAATGCCGTTATCTTTTCGTTGCAGAGTCTTATCTCCAGCTCATACTGCTCTTTCTGCTTTGAAGGAACCGCATCCGATACGGGCGGCCTTGAGAAATTCATATGCCTCAGTGCATTATCCACCGCGTTGGCATCCTGCTTCATGCAGACTATCATGACCGAAGAGATTTCCGCAGATGAGGATATGACATTTACATCCACACCGCTTATGTCGCTTGCGTTTTCCTTTATTCTGGCAGTAAGAGCCTCCTCATTTACTTCGTCGGGGAATGTTCCTATAAATACTGCCGTCTTTTTCGTCCCCTTATAGGAAAGGGGAACATCAAGCGTAAGCCACGGTCCGAGTGCTTCTATCTGTGTTTCAAGCCTCGGTATCTCGGTCTTTGCTTCGATAAGCTCTTTTTCAAGCCTTAAGATATCCTGCACGTCACGCATTATGCTTTCACGCTTCTTAACGTTTTCGGCATATTCTTCAAGGCTTATTTCCTTTCTCCCTTCAAACGACGACAACAGCGACGTTTTTTCGGGAGCTGCCGTATTAAGCACTTCAAGTGCTTTCGCCGCGGCGTCGGCATTTTTAGTAAAAAGCTGCGCAGAAGCCGATACATCGATCTTTGAGTAGACACTGCCGTCATTTTTTTCCACAGGTGCCATATCTATCTCAACAGCCTGAGAGCGCTGGATAAGCTCTAAAATGGCTTTTCTGTCTTTTCTCATTCCTATGACCGATATCCGCTTCATCGGCAATACAGACATACCGTGTTAACCTCCTTCTTTAAATATTTTGGTCTTTTAGGTTAAATCAAGTCAGGCTGTCGAGGATCAGCTTTATGGCTGCCTCTTCTTTTGAAGCCGTTTCCGCGCGAAGCTTTTGTACGCTCTCACCGGTTTCCTCTTTTGCCTTGGAAAGAAGTCCGTCGGCCTTATCCTTAGCCTGTCTTACCGCCTCATCCGCCTCGCTCTTTGCCTTCCTTGAAAGGTCAGATTTCAGACCGATGGCGTCATCTTCGGCTTTTGCCACGATCCTGTCAGCCTCAACTATGGCATTTTTTTCTGCGCCGTCGGCTTCCTGCTCAGCTTTGAGAACCTTGTCTATCGTGTCCAATGCCAATATCATCACCACCTTAAACATATATTCCGTGCAAAATAACACGCTTTTTCAATTTTACTCTACCCGCTGATTTTAGTCAATAATTGTTACGATTATTATGGTTCCGCTTTCTCGTTGCAATTCAGTCCCGAGCCACTTAAGACATCAGCTTGCTGATGGCGGCGAGTGGCTACGGGCCAATAAATTTTGAATGTAGGTTTGGCGCCATTGCCGCAGGCAATTCTCATGCGCCAAACGTGTTGCAATTCAGCACTGGTCAAGTGCTGAATTGTAATAATTTCTCACTTGAAACCCTTCTGTTTTTGTGCTAATATCTTCATTTGTGATATATCCGCCTTGCTCACGGCTGTAATAAAAGCGGCGCGTGGGCCAAAAAGACCATAAGGAGGTAAAAGAATGAACAAGTACGAGTTGGCCGTTGCGGTAAACGGAAAGCTTGAGGAAGGCGAAAAAACCGCCGTTGTTGACAAAGTCAAGGCTCTTATCGAACGCTTTGGCGGTACTGTCACGGCAGTTGACGACTGGGGCAAGAAAAGATACGCCTATGAGATCAAAAAAGTAAAGGAAGGCTATTATCTTTTCATTAAATTCCAGGCTGGTCCCGAAGCTCCCGCGGAGATCGAGCAGCGCATGCGTATTATGGACGGTGTTCACCGCTATCTTATCGTTTCTGACGAGAAGGAGCTTACCGTTAAGCATGAAGCTGAAGCTCCGAAGAGCACAGGAAGCGAAGCTCCCGAAACCGCTCAGCCTGATGAACCTGCTCCTTCCGAGCCCGAACAGGCTCCCGAGGAAGCATAAATATCAGTTTTGATAAACAGAAAGGCAGATTATGAATAAAGTAATTCTGATGGGACGCCTTACAAGAGATCCTGATGTCAGATATTCACAGGCGGAACCGCCGCTTGCGGTAGCAAGGTTTACGCTTGCCGTAGACAGAAGATTCAGACGTCAGAATGAGAGCGGAGACGACCAGAATGCTGATTTTATCAGCTGTGTCGCTTTCGGAAAACAGGGTGAATTTGTTGAGAAATACGCCCATAAGGGTACAAAGTTCTGTATAGCCGGAAGGATCCAGACCGGACGTTACACGAATAAGGACGGTCAGACGGTTTACACTACGGATGTTGTCTGTGAGGAGATTGATTTTGCGGAAAGCAAAGCAGCCCAGTCAGTAAATACAGGCGGAGCTGACAGCGGCTTTAAGCCTTCTGCCCCTGCAGGTGCAGACGACGGCTTTATGAACATACCCGATGAAATTGATGATGATCTTCCCTTTAATTAAGGGATAACTTGTCGTTTCAAGTCAATGCCGCACTGGTATTGACCATTATCTATAAGATTAGGAGATTAAGATTATGCCATATCCAAACAGAGGTAATTCAGATCGTTCCGATTCTCCGATGAGAAGAAGGGGCGGTATGCACAGAAGAAAAAAGGTATGTGTCTTCTGCGGTAAAGAAGGCGATATCGATTATAAGGATGCAGTAAAGCTTAAGAGATATATTTCCGAGCGCGGAAAGATCCTTCCCAGAAGGATCACCGGCACCTGCGCAAAGCACCAGAGAGAGCTGACGGTTGCAATCAAGAGAGCCCGCCACCTTGCTCTTCTGCCTTACGTAGTCGAATAAGTTTTATTACCTGCGATGGCTGCCTTGTCGCACATAACTGATGAGGCAGCCTTAACTTTTATTTAATCCTATGCAGCGAGTGATTATCAATGCCGATGATTTCGGTATCAGCCAAAATGTAAATTCCGCCATTAGCGAATGCTTTGACCGCTATATGGTGACCAGCACCACGCTCATGGTAAATATGCCGTTTGCGGATGAAGCGGTGAAGCTTGCAAAACAAAACGGTTTTGAAACGAGAGTCGGTCTTCATCTGAATCTGACCTCGGGCTTTCCGCTCACGGACGGAATAAAAAAATACAGCTGCTTTTGCGGTAAGGACGGCTCCTTTAATGCGGTTTTCCAGAAAAACACCGCCACGAGACTGTATCTTAATAAAGAGGAAACCAAAGCTCTCTCGACAGAGATCGAGGCGCAGCTTAATAAATATTTAAGCTATGGCCTGCCCGACAGGCATTTGGACTCTCATCATCATGTACATACAAATGCCTCAGTGTATAAGCCATTGGAACCTTTGCTCAAAAAATACGGTATCCGGTCGATACGACTTACACGCAACATTTATGACAGGATATCTTTATTAAAAGCCTTATACAAGAAAAGGTACAATTTAAGACTCAGACGTACCGGTATTTTCACGACCGATTATTTCGGTTCATACACGGATCTCAGGAATTGCCATGAGAAAATACCGGATAATTCTTTAACGGAAATAATGGTACATCCCATGTACGGGGAAGACGGTGTGCTTTATGACACATCCATTCCCATGGAGGAGGAAAAACAATTCTTTACATCAACGGGTGCATCATTGGAATTTTTTAGTATCTCTTAAGGGATAATATATGGATGAGAAGATAAAACCGGATTACAGGCGTCAGCTTCGTCTTTACATGATCTGGCCCATGATCCTATCGGTCATAATGATAATACTTGCCCTTGTTTTATTTTCGGTAAGTGTAAAAGCAGGCGTTATAGCAATGATATTTGCCGTAGCGCATATAATCGTAGCCATATCCGTCAGGCTTATAAATAAAAAGGCCCTTGCAAACGATATGGTAAATTTTGCTCTGCGCTTTGGACAGGTGCAGAAGGAGCTCTTAAAGGAGCTTCCGCTGCCCTATGCGCTTTTGGACGAGGATGCCCGCTTTGTATGGTGCAACAGCAGATTTTCATCAATCCTCGGCAGAGACAATTCCTTCGGCAAATCCATTGCCGCATTTATTCCTGCCGTCACAAAAGAAAAATTCCCTACAGACGATTCCGCGGCCGAGATCAATTTTGAATACGAAAACCGTGTATACAGAGCTGAACTCAGGCGGATCACCCTTGATGAAATGGCCCGGGAAAGCGGCATCATCGACAGTGAGGATTTTAGCGGCAGGCTTATCACTGTAATGCTTTTTGATGAAACGGATATCAACACCTTTATCCGTCTGAACGAAGAACAAAAGCTGGTAAGCGGCTATATTTACATGGATAATTATGACGAGGCCATGGAAAATGTCGAGGATGTGAGGCGTTCTCTGCTTTCCGCTCTTATTGACAGAAAAGTGAAGCGCTACTTCGGTTTTTATGACGCTGTCGTTAAAAATATAGAAAAAGACAAATTTTTTGTGACCATGACAAAAAAATCCTTTGACAGGCTCACCGAAAACCGGTTTGACATTCTGGATGATGTAAAGACCGTAAAGATCGGAAACGAAATGTCAGTAACCCTTTCCATGGGCTTCGGATGCGGTACCGAAAGTCTTATCGAAAGCGAGCAGTTCGCCAGAAGGGCTATCGATCTTGCTTTGGGACGCGGGGGCGATCAGGCTGTCGTCAAGGATTCCCAGAATACGACTTACTATGGCGGAAAGAGCCAGCAGATCGAAAAGAGCACAAGGGTTAAGGCAAGGGTAAAAGCGCATGCTTTACGGGAGATCATCGAATCTCACGACCGTATCTTTGTAATGGGGCACCAGATCACGGATATCGATACCTTCGGTGCTGCAGTCGGTGTTTACCGGGCAGTCCGCCAGTTTGACAAAAAATGTCATATAGTTATAAATAATGTCACTTTATCGATCCGTCCTTTTGTGGATTCCTTCGTAAATGATCCGGATTACGAGCCGGATATGTTTGTTACGAGCAGTGAAGCCATCCAGCTTTCGGATGCAGCTTCCGTCCTTGTGGTCGTAGATACCAATAAGCCGTCCATTACGGAATGTCCTGATCTGCTTGTACGGTGCCATACGATAGTTGTTTTGGATCACCACAGACAGGGGAACGAGACTATTAAGAATGCCACCCTTTCATATATCGAGCCGTATGCCTCAAGTGCATGTGAGATGATAGCTGAGATCCTTCAGTACATTTCAGACGGTATCAAGATAAGGGGCATTGAGGCTGACAGCATTTATGCGGGAATAATGATAGACACTAATAATTTTATGAGCAAAACCGGCGTCCGCACATTTGAAGCCGCCGCATTTTTAAGGCGGAACGGAGCCGATATCACAAGAGTACGCAAGCTTTTCAGAAATGACCTTGTAGACTATAAGGCCCGGGCGGAGACGGTTAAGAGTTCCGAGATGTATCTGGGAAAATACGCTGTCGCGATCTGCCCTCACGAGGGGCTTGTAAGCCCTACGGTAGTCGGGGCGCAGGCAGCAAATGAACTGCTTAATATTAACAATGTCAAAGCATCCTTCGTGCTCACGGAATTTCAGAACCGCATATATATAAGCGCGCGTTCCATTGATGAGATAAACGTACAGATCATAATGGAGCGTCTCGGAGGCGGCGGTCATATGAACATAGCCGGAGCGCAGCTTACTGAGGTTACCGTGCAGGGTGCCTTGCAGATATTAAAGGAGACAATCTCACAAATGGAAGAAGAGGGGGCGATCTAAATGAAAGTTATACTGCTTGAGGATGTGAAATCACTCGGAAAAAAAGACGATATCGTAGAAGTTAAAGAGGGCTATGCCAGAAATTTCCTCTTTACCAAAAAGCTCGGTGTGCCGGCAGACAACAAGAACTTAAATGATGTCAGGGTCAGGAAGTCCATCGAGGCAAAGCAGGCTGCAGAAAGGCTTAAGGAGGCAAATGACCTTAAAGAAAAGATCGAATCACTGACCACGGTATGCAGGATAAAAGCCGGTAAAGACGGAAAAGCCTTCGGCTCGGTCTCTTCAAAGGAAATTGTCGAAGAGACGGAAAAGCAGCACGGTATCAGCATCGATAAAAAGAAGCTGGTACTTCCGGACCCCATAAAGAGTCTTGGAAGCTATAAGATCGCGATCAAGCTTCACCCCGAGGTAACAGCGGAGCTTAAGCTGGATGTAGTCGGAGAATGATAAAAATATGGATACCTCGGTTTCGGAAATAAGACGCATACCGCCGCATATGGCGGAAGCTGAAAGATCGGTTATCGGCGCGATGTTCTTAAGCAAGGATGCCATCATCACAGCCACCGGGATCCTCAGCCCGTCCGATTTTTATGATGGTCGCTACGGGCTTATTTTTGATGTCATAAAAGATTTTTTCAATGAACAGAAGCCGATCGATGACCTGACCATAGTAAGCCGTCTGCGTGAAAAGAATGCGCCCGACGAGATCTGTAACCAGACTTTTTTATCCGACATTATCGATTCCGTTCCTACTTCGGCAAATGTTGAATATTATGCTAAGATCGTCCGTGATATGGCTCTGCGCAGAGCGATCATAAAAATATGCGCAGGCATTGAAAATGACTGCTATGGCGGATCACAGACTACAGATGAGCTTTTATCATCTACGGAAAAGCAGATTTTCGATCTTGTCCAGAACAGGGGTACAGGTTCACTTACCCCCATTAAGGATGTCGTTATCGAGGTCTTAAGACACATTCAGGCCGTTTCCAAGTCAGACAGGCACGTGACCGGTGTTCCCAGCGGATTTACGGATTTGGACAACATGACGGCCGGCTTCCAGCCTTCCGACCTTATCCTGATCGCCGCAAGACCTTCTATGGGAAAGACTGCCTTTGTGTTGAATATTGCTCAATATGCCTGCTTTAAGGAAGGCCTTAACTGTATGGTCTTTTCTCTCGAGATGAGCAAGGAGCAGCTTGTAAACAGGCTTTTTGCAATGGATTCCCATGTGGATTCATCGAGTATCCGTGACGGCAGACTTACGGATGATGACTGGCGGGCTCTTATCGAGAGCGCCGGCGTCGTAGGACGTAGCAACCTTGTGATAGATGATACTCCGGGTATCAGCATCAGTGATCTCAGATCCAAATGCAGACGATATAAAATCGAACATGGTCTTGATATGGTCATTATCGACTATCTTCAGCTTATGTCAGGCGGAGACGGAAGAAAGGATGCTTCAAGGCAGCAGGAGATCTCGGATATTTCCCGTGCCCTTAAGGCTCTTGCGAGGGAGCTTAAAGTGCCGGTCATCGCCCTTTCCCAGCTTTCCCGTGCTCCCGAGCAGAGGCAGGATCACCGTCCCATGCTCTCAGACTTAAGAGAATCGGGCGCCATAGAGCAGGATGCCGATGTCGTGATGTTCATATACAGGGATGATTATTATAACGAAGACAGTGACCGCAAAGGTATAGCCGATATAATAATTGCCAAGCACAGAAACGGTGCCATAGGAACCGTTTCGTTAGTATGGCTTGCCGCGCTTACAAAATTTGAGAATATGGTGAAGGAGGGGAGCTAATCGATTCCATAGAACGGAGACCAAAACCAATAAAAGGCATGTAAGAGAAACGATCTCGCATACTCTCCAGTAAAAAGGTTCTCTGTAATATACCCTTATTTTCCCTGAATACCCTGCCGGAATAGTAAGAGTAATCCGCCTGTATTTATCAGTTCCCATCGGAATATATACATTTTCCGTGCTTTCGGAATGATAGTTCCCGTAATCAAAGAGTGGAAGTATAACCTCACTGTTTTTATCGGATTGGTTTGAAACAGCAAAAAGATAATCCCCGTTTCTCCTTTCAACATCATTTATTTCAATCCCATCTTCGACCTGAATATTGCTTTTTCTGGTGATAGTCCAGCAATCATACGATGGAAGATATTCTCCACCCATAATTTCCTGATCTATATTAATATCAGAAGCCGTATATTTTTCAACCCCGGTATTATTACAGACATATCCCAAATAAACAGAATAAACAGTTAATGAGCCAATGCATAAAAGCCATGCATATATTTTATAAATATCCTTTTTATTATCCTTCAGATATTTTAATCCCACACAGACTCCGATCATCAAAATACTGACTGTCATGCTCATGTATCTGACGGGAAACTGTATTGATGAAAGCAGGAAATATGCCGGTGCGATAAACTTTGGCATATTATCATAGATCATATCCAACGGAAAATAACAGGAGGCCATATATGCAGAAAGAACCGTCATTATAAATATAATCCCCAAACAATGCCTTTTGTCTTTTTCGTCGTTGGCACTGCTTATAAACATACAATGGATTATCAAGACCGTGGAAACTATCATACCCGCCCCAAAAGCCAGTGATACATGTCCCAGATCTCCCCTGATGCTCTCACCGGAATAAAATAACTGTATGAACTGCACAAATTCCATCCCCCTGTCCTGTATATATGACTCACCTGCTTTTGCCTTTAACGGGAGCCTTATATATGATTCGACAAAAGGAATTATGTAATACATTGAAAGCAATAGCGCTTCAGAAGCTGATAAACATAAAGAAATCAATCTCTCTTTCTTCAGTGTTTTTCTCCATTCTATTACAGCAAATATTCCCAGGAAGATCACGGTTATTTCCAGCGATAATGTATGACAGGAAGCTAAACCGGCTATTCCGACCGCAAGACACAGTCTGTCCTTTTTCTCAGGCATCTCTTTAGTATAAATATTGTATATTCCGACCATTATCAACGGAAAAAATATAAATGCCGTATATCCTCCGACAGATGCACCTCTGACAATACGCCCTATTCTCCATTCACACATAGTATAGATTATAGTTGAGACAGCAGCTATCCTGTTATCTTTACAAATTGCCCTGCATGAGAAAAAGGCCACGGCCACAGTGACCAGATTAACCAAAAACACATATATGTTATAGGCTGCTCTTAAAGGGAAAAATAAATTATATAATACTGCAGGAATGTACAGGAAAGTATCACAGTAAAACAATGGATTTGGATATCCATATCCGTCTAGTGCATCCCTGTATATACGTACCGGAAACTGACCATATGATAACTCCCTTGCTATATGTGAGATCCTCATAAGATGGTAGTTAAGATCATATCCTGAAATAATGAAATTATTAAACACAGGAGCAGAAAGAATACAGGTTGTACCTGCTATAAACAATATGCATCCATAATTTTTATAAATCTGTTTTCCCCTGCCCTCAAGAAGTTCCAGAAATAACAGCACCAAAGCATCCAATATCACACATATAAGAATAAAGGAAAACAATCTGACAAATTGATAGCTTCTGCTTTGCCTTATATGTATATTTTTCACCGTAAGCTTTCCTGTATTTGAATAATTAATCTTTAATTGAACATCGGGAACTGTTTTTCCAAACCTGATATATCCCCGACCAGATGCAATATTTCTTGCTGCAGTAAGTTTTACATCCGACATATCAATGGCAGATGTATGTACGGACACAAGACTGATACTCCCTACAACAGTATGTGCCGTTACAGGATAATAAACCGTCTCAAAATCAACATCATCCGTCACATCTGTATCATAATCAACTGTAACCTCATATCCTCCTGCTCTTAACGGCATTTCAAATGAATAAGCCTCTATTTTAGAACCATCTTCACCCGGTGTAAAGATCACTCCCTCCTTTTCAATATAATGCACATTTGTTTTTTCTTTTATATTGTCACGGAAGGCTTTCGCATCAACCGTTATATCCGCCATGTTTACAAAGCATCTTGTAAACAGATAAAATACCATCAGTATTTCTACTATCAAACCGGGAAAAATTTTAATACTACGCTGGATTGACATAGCTACACCTTTTGATGATAAACTCATCTCATAAATTTTATACAGTTCATATTCCATCCTCTGAAACTGAACTCCTGCTGTTCAGCTACAGTATATTTTTCATTAATTTCTGTCTCTTTTCCATAATTCAAAGTTGGAAAATATATATAGAAAAATGTATTTGCTTTGCTTGTCTTGATCGCAGAATCCACATTCTCTTCAGGAAAAATAAAATGCATATCAAAAGGGATCATATCCTCAGAATCAAAATAGTCATATGAATATCCATTTGCAAGACCATTTATTGTTTTATCATAGAATAGTTGGAAATAGTGTTTGTCATTTTCATACGCATATGAATACCTCCCCCCGCTGAACGACCATGTCAACGGATTAGTACCCAGCGAAAACAATATTTCATCATTTTCACCCATATTATCCAACACATACTTTACGGTATTTCCTAATATAACTTCATATGAGTAATACTCTCTGTTACATATGATTGAATCTTCAAAAGACGGCATATCTGTTTTTTCAAAATCAACTATCTTATGATCGCCGACATTAATCGTATTAAATATGTGTAATGAAACCGGATCTATCATCCTGAATGAACCCATAAATGTTACAGCACAAATGAGTGACATAACAGCATATGATACCCGTGTATCATTTATAAGGAGCAGAATAAGTGTGCCGCAAATATATACCGCTGCTATGTGTGAATCCATATATCGAGGTATTCTATATGTTATCAGCAGGCAATAAAACAAAACCAGCAAAATATCCGAAAAAACAATAACAAATATAAACGATTTCAGCTCGGATGAGATTTTTTTATTTTTAGAAAAACATGCATACAAAACCAATAATACTGCCGGCACAAAAAGTAACCACAGGAAATTACAGCATGTATATATTTTCAACAAATGCAGTATATGATCCTTATCAATTCCCAAAGTTGTATCTCCGAATTGGCGATTCACATCTCGACCCAAATAGAAATATATCACAAATATGATCGCCACAGCCAAAAAATACCAGTACTTAATACTGTGTAATAGTGACGCCATCACTAATCGTATTTTGTTATCGTAATATTTCTTCGATAATGAAATCGCCTCGATTAGCAGGATTCCCAGACACACACTTCCAAATACAATCAGCCCCGGAGCTCTGGAGAAAGAAATCATCGTTCCGACACAAAAAAAACCTACCCAGTTTTTCTTATAATAGTAGTACACCATCAATGGGAAAAAGCAGTATATGAAGTAATCATATATATGGTAAACTGACATTCCGCAAACCCATGGCGAAAACATAAAGAGCGCATCGGCCAGGATATATGCCATATTTTTTTTCCCCGGAACAAGAGTTTTAAATAAAAATGTTGTTCCAAATGATGCCGCAAAAATACATACTGTATTAATTATAAAAAAAGCTATCCTGATATTTCCCGTCAACAGTTTAAGTAAGACAACAAAATAAACATATATCAATGAAACATGCACTTTCATAAACATCAGTTGTCGGGCATCATACAACGCATCAAACCCCAGCCCGTATATAAAACCATATAATGTGTCTGAATCCCATGAAAACCGGATTCCATTAGGTTCTAAAGATAGTATTGTAACCAATACAGCTAAGATTAAAGATGCGCATACCAAGATAAATGTACCACGATTTCTAAATACAGATATAAAAAAGCCGATCAAACTTTTTCTAAATCGAACCAATGCGGCTAAACTGCATATTGTCCACATAAAAAGACTTATCAAAGCAGGATAATCACGGATATAATATATCGTTTTCCCTACTGCGGCCAAAAGCATCAGCTCATGAACAAATATAACACCAGAAAGAATTCCATATGATAATCTCACTTTTTCTGTACACTCATTATCACATGCCAACAAATATAAAACCGGCGCTATAAATACCAATCCTGCCCTTAGTAATGTAAATACCGGGTGATAGGCCTCTGTTTCCCTGTTAATAAGGAATGACAACGCATACAAAAAAAAGGACATTAATCCAAAGACATACTTATATTTTTTTACTATCCTTAAACCATTTACTCTTATATTATCCAACAACAACCTCCGATCATCTGTGTTGATTTTAAGTGTATTATTCCTATAAAGATTTCCCGAGTGTTTTATGTGGTATTTTCAAATACTTTCTTATAACTTCGGCTTCATCTGAAAAATCTCCTATAGTATAAAAACAACTGCATTTGTTCAGTTCTGCCACCTCTTCTTCACTCAAATATCCATTAGTAAAACTGTCTAATGTACAAACAAATACAGATCTGCTTCGTAGATGCATCCCCATTATCCTTTGAACCGGTAACATTTCTAAATCACAATCAGCAGTAAAATCTTCCGGGTTCCAAATAACTACGGTTTTTTCTTCAGTATATTTTATATTTTCAGGAACATATTTTACACACTCTTCATATAGATGATCCGAATAGCCTTCTTCTGAAACATAATTATCATATCCCCATATATATCCTGTGTCCAAAACCGCTGTTGCGACCAAAACCATTACTGTCAAAACAAGTCCGTTTCCAAATAATGGTTTTTGGGATTTATATTCATTGACATATTGAATAAATGAAATCACAATAATATACAAATCATATATTGCAAGTGTACCAATATATCTATATAAACAGGTCAAATCGAGAGCTTCTCCTGCACTCATTGAAAAAAGATATGTCAGATAAACAAATAACATATATATAACAGATACCCCTATTGTATATTTCAAAATACGAACAAAATATTTTTTTCTAAAATAAAATGTTGATTTCCGGCACTGTTTCCAATCTTATGGTAATAATTCAGACTCAGCTTGTATAAACTGCTGAATATGATCGGGACAGCAAATGTAACTATAGCTTTAAACCATACATATCCTGCTTTACTTTCTCCTTCCTCGTTCAGCTTCCTGCCTTCTTTTATTGCCCATACTATCACAGTAAAAAAACAAAAAAGGATAGATGATGTTTTTATTAATGCGGCAAAACTCATTATAAGCAGAAATTGTAAGTACACACCCCTCCCTTTCCCTCTGGCTACAAGTAATAACTCTGTAAAAGCAACAGTTGCTACTACCGCATCGACCAAAAGCTCATATACCCCCACATCCAATGTCAAAGAAATTACAAACCCAATTGCAATTGACATACATCCCAGCAGTTTTTCTCTGTCAACACATTGTTTTTCAAAAATACAGAAGCACGCTGTACCACAGGCTATATATATCAATGACTGTGAGAAAAAGCATTTGTGTATACTAAACCCGATAAAACGGGTAACAAAAAAAATCCAAACTGCTGTCCCTGGTACATATGTTCTGTACTCAAGGTCAGGCGCATCTATAAATCCACCATCATAATTCATTATCTTACATAATCTATACCAGTGCCCAAAATCATCCGCATGTGATATCGTCATAGTTCCGGTTATAACATATGCCCATATAACAGATATGATCAAAAACCACAATGCCGGTTCTCGAATTATTGATTTTACTGCAATCGTTTTTCTTGATTTTATAAGCAATAAACCACCAAATGCACCTGCCAATAACCCTATTATGATTACTGCATAGCCACCATCTTTAAGTCTGTTACACAAACCGCCGAGATAAACTATAATTGATGCGAATGAAATAAAGGAAATTGGAAAAAAATAAGGAGAAAGCTTCAGCTTGATTCTATAGAAAACAAAATATCCCCATACGGATATCAGCAGTATGCCTATTCTTAACAAATATATGACCCCTAACTCACATAGCCGCATAGAACCCCGGCTGTAAAAACACTTAAAACTCTCATTTACTACATATTTTATTATACACAACGGGTTTATTTTTTCAACTTTCCGATTTGACTAAACATCCTTTTAACCCTAAAAATTGAAATATAAAAAAGTCGAAACTCCTCCCAATGATAATAATGCAGCCGTGTATACTATTATCATAAAAAAGGGTCAATCATTTTTTCTTGAATCGTTCATTATTATGGTGCACAAACGCTCCTCCGTAAAACAGGCTGTCAAAAGCGTCTCTGTCATGAGGATCGCGGGTGGTCTGACCGCAGTTTTCATATATATATCCGTCATAGCTCCTTTTTTGTCGACAATACGGGATG
>JAGBOJ010000017.1 GCA_017633935.1 Lachnospiraceae bacterium
AAGAGCCGCGATAACCTCCGCTCCGAATTCCGTTGCAGCCCCCATCCCTCTTGCGGTGATCATCTTCCCGTCGCTTAATGCCTTAAGCTCGGGATGGTATTCGGCTCCTTCAAGAAAGCCTTCGTTTCCCGGATAGCAGGTTGCTTTCCTTCCTTTAAGCAATCCGAGCTTTCCGAGAAGCCTCGGAGCCGCGCAGATAGCCGCTATGTATTTTCCGTTTTCATACGCCTTTTTAAGCTCATTATGCAGGGCATCATGTGTTTCAAGATTCTGCGTCCCCACTCCGCCCCCGGGAAGCAGGAGCATATCATATTCATCGTAAGAGCCTTCCTTAAACATCTCATCGGCCTTGATAAATATCCTGTGGGAGCCCTCTATGATCTGTGTGTCCATTATCGAGACCGTGGTGACCTCTATCCCTGCCCGCCTTGCCATATCCACAGGAGTAAGTCCCTCGATCTCTTCAAATCCGTCTGCCAAAAAAACCGCTATCCTGCTCATATTACCTCCTCTTTAATCTTACCTTATATACCCGAACGCATTTTTATACCAGCTTATCTCATCACCGATGATCGAGATCACATCAAATCTGAATTCCCTGTCTTCCGCAAGCCGGGCTTTCATTCTGTAATAATCGGAGGCCATACATATCCTCCTCTGCTTCCTTATCCCCACCGCTTCATAGGGCATACCGCTGCCGGAATCTTTCCTGCATTTAACCTCGAAAAACACCGTGGTATTACCGTCAAGCCCGATGATATCTATCTCTCCCGTCCTGCACCTGAAATTTCTGGTGACGATCCTCACACCGTTTCTTTCAAGAAAGGCAGCGGCCTTTTCTTCACCCCTGTGCCCCTCATATCTGGTGCTTCCTTTTTTATAATCCGTGGTATCTGCCATTATCTATCTGTTGCTCATATCTATTTTCTGGCGTATCATCTCCATGTCGTTAACGAATACAAGCACCTCTGCCACAACCTCGTAGAGCTCGGGCGGTATCATCTCGCCTATTTCAAGATTCGATAAGGTATTTGCAAGCTTGCTGTCCTCATGAACAGCTACATTGCTTTCCTTTGCCTTTTCTATTATCCTTTCGGCTATGATCCCTTTTCCGCTTGCGACCACCTTCGGAGCGGCATCTCCCGCCTCGTAGCTTAGGGCCACCGCGGTCTTTATTTTTTTCTTCTCCTCAGCCATGGGAGCACCTACGCTTTCACATCAAATGTAAGCTTCTGAATCAGTTTTTCGCTCCTGCCCGTATTGAACATTATCTCGGGAACACTCTTTGCCTCACGGTTTAGGGCAACATCGCTTTTTACCTTATAACCTCTTTTATTAAGCCTGTCATCAAGCTCGGTAAGGTGCTCTGCGATAAAATCAAGAAGCTCTGCCTTCTGCATGATAAAATGCGTGGTCACATTCGATTCCTGATTCATCGACACATGCACATCCATGGTCCCGAGATGCTCCATATCAAGATGCAGCAGGGCGGAAACATTTCCGTCCTTTGAAGCAAGTTTCTTTTTATTTGTATAGACATAAAGATCACCGTGTGCCGACTGGTCGTTAAGCTTGAGCGGAAGCTGTATATAGGTAAATGTCTGATTCAGCTGGTTAAGAAAATCGACATTCTGCCTTAAGTTCTCCGTCCCTTTGGCCAAAGTCGTATCGCCTCTTCCCGTATTGTTAAGAAGCTGGCTCATCTTAGTAGTGTCCCGTACTATCCTCTCAAAATATTCTTTTATCTTTTCCTTATCCGCCACATCCTCCGGCGAAAGGAGCATTTTCCCGGTTATCACGTTTTTAAGGAGCTTTCCGTACTCATTACTTTCGATGAGATTTTTTAAGGAATCCTTAAACTGCTCTTTATTTTCCGATGTTTTTGAAAATTCGTCAATAGCCGCTTTTATAAGATCAAGCGTCTGCGAGGATGTGATATCTGTGCTCCTGACATTTGATGTAAGGCTCTTCGGAACCCCGATCTCCTCCAGCCTGCCGGCAAGCGCGTTTCTTTCATCTTCACTGAAAAGCTTTCCGAGATTTTCCGTTACGGCGTTTTTACCGTAAAGGATCTCACCGCCCTCCTTTATCCCTTCTGTGCCTGAAGGCGTATCCTGACCGGCAATTACATTTTTTGCGCCGTTACCGGTATTTCCCTCCTCTGTCTGAATGACCGCGCCGTCATTTATATCCGCCATATCCGCTGCCGGATTTCCGGTATTTTCTTTAACGGCACTTTGCAGAAGCTGCACCGTACCTTCATCCACAGGTCCGGTAAAAATATTCAGGATCTCATTATTAACGGAAATGCCCGTTTTGGCAAGATCACTGTAGCCCTCTGCAAGATGGCTGATCTCGGAGGCTATCTGATGGCTGTTATTTTTATATAATTCAAACTGCACGGCATTTTCTTCCGTTATGGGTATGCCGAGCTTTGTCATCTGCACAATTGTGGACGGTGCCGCATCGGGGTTTGAATTTACGGTTTTGGCCATTTCCAGAAGTGACCCCGCATCTATCTTCATCCCCTCTTCCATCATGGACTGCACCATTTCCGCATTTTCGGGATTTACGGGGAGCTCCGCGCCCATAAGCGCCTTTGTGATCTGGCTGTCACCGGCAAGATTGGCATAAAGAGGCGTCAACTGTACCTTCCCTCCGCTGTTTGAGGATATCTCAAAGGACATCGTCTGCCCTACATTGATATTCATCCTCTGCGAGAGCTTTGCGCTTAACGTGCTCTTATCCGCGAGCATGAGCTCAAGGGCCTGTCCGTCAAGGTTTGTGACCTTTCCGGTAAAGGTATCCCCCACGTTCATATTGCGGATACCCTGTGCCAGACGATAAGCAATCTTTGCGGAGCCTGTCTGCTCGGTCTTTTGCGTCTGCCCTACGCTCTTGCCCCCTGTCTGGAGCATTTGATTTTCATGTAATACTCTTAAATTCATATGTAATTATGTATGAACGTCCTTCTGTGAATAGGGGTAGGTCCCAGTTCCTTTAACGCTTTTATGTGCTCTGCCGTGCCATAGCCCATATTGGTGGAAAAGCCGTATCCGGGATAGATACTGTCATATTCCTTCATAAGCCCGTCCCTGTATACCTTTGCGATTATGCTTGCCGCCCCGATCGATATAGACTTTGCATCCCCTTTTATGATCGGCACCTGTTTTATGTCAACCTCTGGGATCGTTACTGCATCGTTTAATAATATATCGGGTTTTACGGGCAGTTCCTTAATAGCCTGTCTCATTGCCTCGTAGGTTGCCTGCAATATGTTTATCTCATCGATCCTGTCGCTTTCAACCCTGCCGACTGCCCACGCCACTGCTTTTTCCTTTATGATGCCGCTTAATTCCTCACGTTTTTTCGGTGAGAGCTTTTTGGAGTCCTTTATATACAATATATCGCAGTCCTTCGGCAGTATCACGGCCCCGGCGACCACAGGTCCGGCAAAGGGTCCGCGCCCCACCTCGTCTATACCGCATATTGCCGTATATTCACTGTAGAGCCTTTCATATTCGGATATTTCATATATCCTCTTTTTCTCGGCTTCAAGCCTTTCTTCCTTTGTCATTTTCCCACAGCTCCGAATGATGAAAGGGGAAGTATCCTGAAAAACACCTTTCCCTTTATCCTTGATCTCTTCACATTCCTTATCTGCGCAAAACGGCTGTCCATTGAATTATTCCTGTTATCCCCGAGCACAAAATATTCATCGCTTGAGAGCGTAATCCCTCTGCCGGAGGCAAGACCGGGGTCTTTAATCGTCTCAGTCCCGTAATGCTCGTTAAGGAGCCTTTCGTTTATATATATATTTCCCTCATCATCTATTCTTACGGTCTCGCCCGGAAGACCTACGATCCGTTTTACAATATCGCCTCCCAGACTGTCTGAGTCCGGAAATACGACTATATCAAACCTTTTTGGCGATGAAAAGCTGTATGTCAGCCGGTTTATCATCACCACATCCTTATCGCTTAAGGTATCGTACATCGAATCTCCCGACACCACATCCCTTGTTATGACAAAGCTGTTCAATAAAAACGCGGCCGCGATCACAAGAAGAAGATATATGCTGTTACTCAGTATACCCGATCCTTTTCTTCTTTTTTTCTTAGGGGAACTCAAGTGTGATCCTCCCCAGTCTGCCGCTCCTGAAATCATCCAGCATATTATCCGCGGCTCTTTTAAGATCAGGCTCCCCGCCTTTTTTAAGCATATTGTATCTTACGGCGGCCTTTATAAGTATCTCCCCTACTCCTTCTTCCTTTTCCGCTCCGTACTTTTCTTCAAGTATCTCAGGATATCTTTCCTTCATAAGCTCTGTCAGCTTTTCTATCAGGATATCGGTATTTATCGCCTCATCATTCATCGAGCCGATCAGTGCCAGATAGAGCGCGGTTTTTTTATCCTCTATCTTCGGCCATAAAAGACCGGGACTGTCTAAAAGCTCGATCTCCTTTGAAACCGTGATCCACTGCTTGCCCTTTGTCACGCCCGGCTTATTACCGGTCTTTACGACATTTTTCCCTGCCATGGCATTTATAAAGGTCGATTTTCCCACATTCGGTATACCGCACACCAAAGCCCTGACCGGTCTTTTCTGTTTTATTCCCCTTTTAAGATCTCTTTTATGTTTTTCGGCTGCAGCCTCACTTAAAAGTGCGCGTACACTCCTTAAGCCCTCCTTGCTTTTAAGATTCACTCCGGCTGCATTTAATCCGTTTTCCCTGTAATATTCCACCCAGCTTACATTTCCGTCCTTTGATGCCAGATCCGATTTGTTCAGTACCACCACCCTCTTTTTTCCGTTTGAAAGAGCGGCTATATCGGGATTCTGTGTAGCAAGCGGTGCCCTGCTGTCCAACAGCTCTATTATCACATCTATAAGCCTGATATCCCCCAAAATGGCTCTTTTGGCCTTAGCCATATGCCCCGGATACCAGTGAAATGCATCCTCCATTACTTAACCCTTCCTATTCCCATATTTCCGCCAGCCATATGATACCATGCCCGTCCTATTATGGTGTCGAACCTGACATTTCCTATATTGGGGGTCCTGCTGTCTTCCGAAAAATTACAGTTGTCCCCCATCACGAAATATTCATCCTCTCCTATCGTGATCTCGGTGGCTGCCACGCCCGGATCGGCTATGGAGTCCGGAAACATATCGGGCTTTGCCTCTCCGTTTAAATAAAGCACCCCGTTTGAGATCTGTACCGTATCTCCCGGAACGGCGACGACCCTCTTTACGTAGGTGTGGACATTTTCGTTTCCGTTCGGCTTAAATACAATGATGTCACCGGGCTTTGGCTGAAACATATTATACCTTATACGGTCGATGAGTATCTCCTGTCCGTTTACAAGCTTGGGAGACATTGAATCCCCTATAACAACGGTCTTTGCCCCCCATGCATAAACCACTACCCACGCAAAGAGCACGGCTCCCACCGAAATCGCTATCCATGAAAGCACCTGCGCTATCTGCTCGTGCGATACGGTTTTCTTTTTTTCATAAAAATGCAGACCCTGACTTCTGTTATTTCTCATAGCTGACATTATAACAAATTAAACACGAATATAAAACCCAAACGGATCACACTCCGAAAAAAAACGAACGGCGAAAAAAAAAGGTATTTTTGCCGACATCTGTGTTTCCGGACAAAAATACCTTGATTTTTTGAAAAATGAAAATGACGGACAGGACAGATCAGTTAACCGCTTCCTTAACCTTTGCCCTCTTTCCGGTAAGCTTTCTTAAGTAGAACAGCTTAGCCCTTCTTACCTTACCACGGCGAACGACCTCAACCTTTTCAACAGAGGGTGAATGCAGCGGCCAGGTCTTTTCAACTCCCACGCCGTTTGAAATCTTCCTTACGGTAAAGGTAGCCCTTGCGGTATTTCCGCCCTGCTTTTTTAATACGGTTCCTTCAAATATCTGAACCCTTTCCCTGTTTCCTTCCTTGATCTTATTATAGACCTTTACGGTATCACCCGTATTAAACTCGGGGATCTCCTTCTTTTTCTGCTCTTCTTCGATTTCTCTGATTATATCGCTCATAATTTCCTCCTTAGTTTACCCGGACGTTCATTAGCTGCCTTATGCTGCCAGAGGACCATCCGTTTTCACAAGCTTTTCGATTTTATCATATATTGTCAGACTATGCAAGCCTGATTTTAATAAATCCCCCGTTTTCTTAAATACTCCTCATACATCTCCGGCCTGCGCTCCATCGTCCGCTTTCTTGCCTCGCGCACCCTGTACTGCCCGACCTTTTTATGATCTCCGCTCATAAGTATTTGCGGAACCTCCATATCCTTCCATACCCCGGGTCTCGTATATTGGGGATATTCCAAAAGCCCGTCGCTGAATGATTCATCTTCCGGTGAAGCACCGTTTCCGAGCGCTCCGGGAATGAGTCTTGTCACTGCATCCATGACTATAAGTGCGGGAAGCTCTCCTCCTGTCAGTACGTAATCCCCTACGGAGATATTATCGGTCACTATCTTACTCAAGACCCTTTCGTCAATCCCCTCATAATGCCCGCATAAGAGGATCAGTGCCTCCTCCCCTGAAAATTCCTTTGCATGTCTCTGGGTGAAGCGCTCCCCCTGAGGGGTCAGATATATTACTCTTTCCGCCTTATTCCCGGTATTTTCCTTTGCCTTGAGAAAGGCATTGTATACGGGCTCACACATCATGAGCATTCCGGCGCCGCCGCCGTAGGTATAATCATCGACGCTTCCGTAATCATTTACGGCATAATCCCTTATGTTTACGGTATTTAAGCTTACTATACCCTCCAAGCAGGCTCTCCCGGTGATACCCGTCATAAATGTGTTTTCTATCATTTCCGGGAAAAGCGTGAGCACCTCAAAATGCATCTAAATGAGTCCCTCCAGAAGATGCACCTTCATAGTGCCTTCCTCTATATCAACATCCAGTATACACTGTCTTATCGCAGGTATAAGGAGTTCCTTTCCGCTTTCTATAAGCGTTACCGAATATACATCATTGGCTCCGGTATGTATGACCTGCTTAAGCGTTCCCAGGAGCCTTCCGTCCTCGTCATATACGTCAAGCCCCGTAAGATCGACCTCGTAATACTCGTTTTCCTTTAAGGGCACCGCATTTTCGCGGCTCACATAAAGCTCTGCCCCCCTGAAGCCCTCGACCTCGGAAATATTATTGAATTCCTTAAACTTTACGATAACAAGATTCTTAAAGTATCTGACTTTTTCCACGGTAACGGGTATCCTCTTTCCCTTTACGGAAAGCTCCGCCTCTTTCAGGTCATCAAATCTTCTTGCATCATCCGTCAGCGGATATATCTTTACCTCTCCCTTTAATCCGTGTGTATTTGTAACAGCTCCTATCTGAAGATACCTGCTTAAATTATTCCTGGACAATTTCTACATTTACCTTTTTATCGGTTTTCGTTGAAGCCGCCTTAACCACTGTCCTTATTGCCTTGGCTATGCGCCCCGACTTTCCGATGACCTTGCCCATATCGCCCGGCGCGACCTTCAGCTCGACATTTATCATATCGGCATCCTCGGTCTGGCTTACTATAACCTCGTCGGGCTTTTCCACCAGTGCCTTAGCGATCACCTCTACCAGTTCTTTCATTCATCTACCTCCTGTATCAGAGTTATTGCGCCTTAAAATCCGTCCGTTAAACGCGGCGGTAAGGCCTTAACCTTTTATCGTGTTATAAAACCCTGAGGTAGGATCATCATTTAACTATTCCCGCCTGCTTGAAAAGTCTTGCTACGGTAACGGTAGGCTGTGCCCCGTTCTTAAGCCACTTCTTTGCCTCTTCCTCATTTATCTTTACCTCTGCAGGCTCCTTTAATGGATCATAGGTTCCTATCTCCGCTACGGTCGAACCCTGCATTGAGGTCCTTGAATCCGCCACAACGATCCTGTAAAAGGGTGCCTTCTTCTTTCCAATCCTTCTGAGTCTGATCTTAACCATTTTGCTACTTCCTTTCTTTACTTAACTTAAATGATTTATAATGTCACGGACCTGTGCGGTCCAAAAACATTGCTACATCTTCAGGTTTTTCATGAGGTTGTTTAACTGCCCCATAGAGCCCAGCCTGCCTTTTTTGCCGCCCATCTGCTTCATCAGCTTTGCGGCCTGCTCAAACTGCTTCGTCAGTCTGTTGACATACATTATATCCACGCCGGCACCTGCGGCTATCCTGTGCTTTCTTTTGGGATTTAAGAGCTTCGGGTCGGCACGCTCCGCGGGAGTCATCGAAAAGATTATGGCCTCATTCCGCTTTAAGGATGCCTCGTCTACAGCCGGCATATTCTTTCCTCCCATGCCGAGCATTGAAAGGATGGATGCCATTCCTCCCATCTTATTTATCTGCTTCATGCTGTCAAGATAATCGTTAAAATCAAAGTGACCCTTTTTCAGCTTGTCGGTCATATTCTTTGATGTCTCTATATCGACATTCTCGGCAGCTTTTTCTATAAACGAAAGCACATCTCCCATGCCGAGTATACGCGAAGCCATTCTGTCGGGATAAAACTGTTCAAAATCTGTGGGCTTTTCTCCGGTTGCGGCAAAGATTATCGGCTTACCCGTGATCGCCCTTATGGAAAGTGCCGCACCTCCTCTGGAATCGCCATCGAGCTTTGTTAAGATCACTCCGTCTATACCGACCTTATCGTTAAAGCCCTCTGCCACATCTACCGCAGCCTGACCCGTGCAGGAATCGACCACAAGAAGCGTATCGTGAACCTCTATGGCTGATTTCATATCGGCCAGCTCCTGCATAAGCTCTTCATCTATCTGCTGGCGTCCCGCAGTATCCAGGATCAGCACATTGAAATTATTCTTAAGTGCATGCTCATATGCCGCCTTTGCTATATCCACCGGTAAATGACCGTCCCCCATAGCAAAGACCTCGGTATCTGTCTTTTCACCGTTTACCTGAAGCTGCTTTATGGCAGCCGGTCTGTATACGTCACAGGCCGCAAGCAGCACCTTCTTACCCTTTGTCTTAAGCTTTACCGCCAGCTTTCCGCAGGTGGTTGTCTTACCGGCACCGTTTAAGCCGCACATCATTATCACGGTCACCGACTTTCCGGGAGCAAAGGTAAGCTCTGTCGTTTCAGAGCCCATAAGCGAGGTCATCTCCTCATTTACGATCTTTACGACCATCTGTCCGGGATTTAAGCCGTTCATAACATCGGCTCCGACCGCCTTCTCGGTCACCGCTTTCGTAAACTGCTTTACCACCTTGAAGTTGACATCCGCCTCAAGCAGTGCCATCTTGACCTCTTTTAAGGCGACCTTTACATCATCCTCGGTCAGCGTCCCCTTGGACCTGAGATTCTTAAATACATTCTGAAGTTTATCCGTTAAACTCTCAAATGCCATAAATTCTCCCGATATACAACAGTTCCTTAAACAACATCACCGATATTAGCACAGTAAAAGGCTGCTGTCAACTTATAAATTTGACAGCACTTTTACCAACGTCGCCATAAGCTGTTTTACATCTATCGGCTTTGCCACATGCGCATCCATCCCCGCCTGCCTTGCAGCCTCCACATCCTCTTTAAATGCATTGGCCGTCATTGCCACGATCGGTATCCTTGAAAGCTCCTCATTTTCAATTTTCCTTATAGCCGCTGTCGCCTCATATCCGTTCATCACGGGCATCTGGATATCCATCAGGACCGCGCAGTAATCTCCGGGCTTTGAAGCTGACACCTTTTCAAATGCCTCTTTGCCGTTTTCGGCGGTATCCACCTCAAATCCCGCTTCCTCCAAAAGGATCATCGCTATTTCACGGTTGATCTCATTATCATCCGCAAGAAGGATTTTAAGACCGGAAAAATCCGCATTTTCGATATCCTCCTCGCTGATGCTCTCCTGCTCTTTTCCTTCCTCTGCCAGATCAAATGTAAGCTCTATTATGAATTCGGTACCCTTATGCTGCACCGATTCAACCCTGATGCTTCCGCCCATAAGCTCTATGATGCTCTTTGTGATCGCCATCCCGAGCCCCGTCCCCTGTATGGAGGAGGCGGTTTTTTCTCTTGAATATTCTTCAAATACCGTGGCTGCAAACTCCGGACTCATACCCATACCGCTGTCCTTTACAGAAAGCACATAGGATGCCTTTTCATCCGATGAATCCGTTTCGGAAAGAGTCACCGTCACGCTTCCTCCTTCGGGAGTGAATTTAAAGGCGTTGCTTATCAGATTCAACAGCACGCGGTTAAGCCTGTTTGCATCACAGTAAACATATCTGTGGACCAGACTGTCGGTATTTACCTTATAATCAATGCCCTTGGTGCTCATCTGTGTGGAGAACATATCGTAGACCTCGTCCATCTTCTCCTTTAAATCCGACCTTTCCACCTCAAGCTCCATTTTTCCGTTTTCAATACGGCTCATTTCCAGCACGTCATTTATAAGAGCCAGCAGATGCCTGCTCGAGCCCTCAATCTTTTTAAGGTATTCCGTGACCTTTTCCGGAGTGTCTTTTTCCTTAAGTGCCAGATCGGTATACCCTATTATGGCATTCATCGGCGTTCTTATATCATGACTCATATTTGAAAGAAAGACGCTTTTTGCCCGGCTGCTCTCCTCGGCCTGCAGCTTTTGTATCTCCATGTCCTTTTCCCGTTTCAGCATTGCCTTATAGATATTAAACATCACAAGAAGCGCTGTCACGATGACTGTCATCTGTATCCAGCTGTTTGATGCCATATCCTGCCCTACCTCGTCCATCTTTTTTTCAAGGAAGGCGTTTGCTTCCGCTTTATCCTCCTCACTTAAAAGAACTCCGTTTGCTTCAAGCTCATCGATATTATAATCATTCAGATCCACAAGCACGCGATTTGTCGTCTCGTGAGTCGCCTCCCTCAGCCACAGCATGGAAGTAAAAAATATCATAAAAAGCAGTGTCACCCATACAGCCGTGGTCTTTCCGAAACGATGCGATCTGTCCTTGCTGAAGACCAGTCTGAAAAATATCAGACCGAAGACGCTCCATGCTATGAGTATGAGATAGGATTCCGTGGAAAGGGTGCTTACTGTCCATATATTCGGGATCATAAAATAAAGGAAAAACAGGGTTGAAACGGCAGCTCCAAGTATACCTGTTATCTGCACCGCAGTGTTTTTATCGTCTCTTGCAAGCTTGAATGCCGCTGCCGAGGTATAAGTATAAGCGATCAGTGCCCCTATCGTATTTACATCCACTATCCAGCCGATTGCCGCCCTTCCCGCAAAAGGTACCACAACGGATACAGCCATGAGAAATTTCAGCGCATTTACCGGATTTTCGTTCTTATCGAGTCTCCCAAACCACGGGGGCAGGATCTCATCCGCGGACATTGCATAAAGCATACGGCTTGCCGCAATGTAATTTCCTATAAGACCCGTGACTATACCGGCGGTCACGGTTATCCCGAGTATGGCTGCACCCGCCGTACCCATAGCCTTATGTACGGCATAAAACACCGGTATCCCGGCATAGCCCCCCTGAAAGGCAAGATCATTTATATATCCGGTCCAGCTTTCATACCCCTCCGGTCTTGCCGAAGCCGCTATATATGTAAGTGCCGCATAGCAGAATAATCCGGCTGTAAGGGATGAGAGCATTATCCAAAGACTCTTTTTCGGTGAAAACTTAAAGCCCTGTGTGGAATTTGATATCGATTCAAAGCCTACAAAAGCCCACGGCGCCAATACAACTATGTTTGCAATCTGACTGATGCCGCTTTTTCCGGTTGGTGCAAAAAAGGGCTCTGCAGCCGCTGTACCGCCGTTTTTATTAAAAACCGCAACAGCACATATAAAGACCCCGGCCACAAGGGATACAGCCAGTACAGTCTGCAGTCTGGCAGCGCAGCGCTTGTTTTTTATACATATAAACCCTGCGGCAAGGATAGTAATGACGGTAAGAATGACCTCACCCATATAGACATCGTATCCGGCCACCTGATAATGAAAGCCTATCTGAAGAGCGCTTCCGAAGAGATTTCTGAAGATCAGCACTATGGCTGTGGCATTAGCCCACATTATGGCTATATACACCAGAATGAGAAACCACGCGCTTAAAAAGCCGTGGTCATAGCCGAAGACCTCTACCGAATAGGTAAGAGTCCCTCCGACATCCGGATATTTATTCATAAGAAAATGGTAGTTGACACCGATGAGCAGCATTATCGCCGCCCCGAAAAGCATTCCCAGCGCGGTACCCAAAGGTCCCGCAAGCGGAAGGAAGGTCGTACCGGGCATGACGAATGCACCCCAGCCGACCGCACAGCCGACAGATAAAGCCCATACCTCGATTTTTGACAGATACCGGCTGAGTCCGCCTTGCGTATTCTGTGTATCCATTGTCACTCCTAACTCTGCCAGTAGATCTCAAGAATATCCCCGGGGCGGAGCTTTTCGGCAAAGGAGCTTATCTTAAGACCGTTGAGCTTGGTGACGACGCTCTTTCCGCCCGGCTTTTTTAAGTCAAAATCGATCTTGTCGAACACATCCACATATATATATTCCTTCTTGCCCGAAAGCAGTACCTCCCCGCCGTTTACCCTTACCGTCATATCAACGGTACCGTCAGGATTTCTTTTAAGCATCTCTGCGCTTTTTTCCTCTTCTTCCTTAAGGTCATCTGCTTTACCGTCTTCTTCGGATTCATTCTTTAAGGTATCTTCTTTTTGCGCCTTTTCTTCATCCGCGGTCTCTTTTAACGGCTCATTATCATCCTTTTTTTCGTCCTCTTTTTCATCAGACCCGGATTTTCCGGTATCTTCAGTATCCTCCGGCTTTTCTGCATCTTTAGTACTATCCGTATTTTCTGTTTTATCTGTCTCTTCCGGATTTTCCGTCTTTTCGGGCTCGTTTTTGTTTTCTTTGGGATCGCCTGTAAGCTCTTCCTGCTTTATCTCTATCTCCACAGAGAAATTCTCATAAACCGGCATATCGGAATACGCCTCTTCGTGGTTTACATAAATTTCAGAGTCGTCCTCCTTGGTTATATCCATGAAATCAAGCACCTGCGCGACCGTATAATAATCCCTCATTATAACCTCATCGCCGGACTTTATCTCATAATAACCGCTCTGAAGCTCACCGTTGACCGCAGCGAATTTCGGCATCGTCACGGTCTTGTCGTTTACGTTTATTTTGATCGACTGCTTGTACTCCGGCAGCGAATCTATCGTGATCACCGCAGGCTCGCCCGCAGTTGACGGCTGTACCTCGATAATGTCTCCCGCCTTTATCTTGGCATTTATCGGAGCAGTCTCACCGTTGAGCGTGATCACGGCACCCTCTCCCATTGTGCCTCTTGCCACCCTCTGCTTTCCGTTTACGGTATAGTTTATCTCCTTCCCCCTCTTCGGGAAAAGATCCGCGTTGGGGAAGCCCGAAGCCATTGCCGCATCCACGATCTGCAGATGATCGTTATCGTAAAGCTTTACCTGTGTTCCGTTAAATGAGACAAAGATAAAATTATTGACCTGATTATAGAAATTAAGGCAGATGCCTATGGGGGTCACGAGCAGTGAATCCTTCTTTACCCTCTCATCCCTGAAATCGATCCCCTTTAAGACCTCTTCTCCCTTTACCGCAACCCTTTCGCGAGCTATCTGCATTTCGTCGGCAAGGATCTCGGTAAACACAGGCACCTTGCCGCCGCCTCCGACCACAAATATGGCACTTACGGGCTTGCCTCCGTTCAGCTTCTTTATCTGGTCGGAAACCTCCCTTGCTATCATAGAGGCGGTGGGTCTTAATATCTCCTGAACCTCCCTGGCATCGGTCTTCTGCTTAATCCCCATGATATCGGTAAACTCTATCGCCGCCTTCTGGTTCACGCCGAATTTTATCCTTTCGGCTTCATCAAAGTCCGTAAGAAAATGCTTGGCTATGGCCTCCGTGAGCTCATCTCCGGCACTCGGTATCATACCGTAGGCAATGATAGCCCCGTCGCGGGTGATCGAAATATCGCTCGTCCCGGCACCCACATCGACAAGCGCCAGATTCAGCATCCTGTATGACTTCGGTATGGCAAGCTCCATAGCCGCGATAGGCTCTAAAGTCATATTAGCAACATTTAGCCCTGCCATCCCGACAGCCTTGTAAAGCCCGTCCACCACCTCATCGGGCAGAAAGGTCGCTATGACATCCGCCCCGATCTCATTTCCCTTGTGGCTCAGAAGCTCACCCATCGGATATTTATTCAGATAATATCTCTCAACCGTATATCCGACACAGTAAAATCTCATATTCAGGGTATTGCTGTTTAAGAATTCCTCATAAGCCTTCTGCGCTCCCAGAAGCTCGAGGGAATATATATGCTCGGCTGTAACGTCCGTATCCTCGTCGAATTTATGCTCCACATGGACCGTCACCGTTCTTAACACACGTCCCGCAGCCGCTATGCATACATCGCTTAAAGGCTGTCCCGTCTTTCTCTGGAGCTCGGCCTTTACATCCATGATCGCATCCGCAACTGCTGCTATATCGTGTATCTGCCCGTCAAGCATCGCCCTTGTCTCATGCAGCCTGCTCTGTATGGCTATGACATGGAATTTCTTATTGAACATATATCCGACGGTTCCGACTATGCTTCTGGTCCCTATGTCGAGCCCGAACACCAGAGGTCCGGGATATCTTTCACCCTTTGCCATTTGCTTTTTTACCTTTCACATTTCCCTTTCCCAATATCCTGTCAGCAAATCCCATCGCAAGACTTACGGTCACATCCGAATTGTAATGCTCCCATTCTCCCCAGCGTCCGAGTCCGAAGACCTTCCGGTTTGCGGCCTCATCAAGAATATATGCGATCGCTTCGCGCTTGTCTATCGTATTAACGGGATATGCATATTTATTCTTAAAATATGTATGTCCGTCATTTAAGTCAGCCCGTTTCAGATTGGTCTCCGTCCAGTAGCCCTTTGACCCTTTGCAGAAATTTGAGCGGTATAATATCCTGTGATACTCCTTCTTCTCATCGGGGAAATACATCCAGTGCGCATCGGTATCCACAGTCTCATCAAAATACTTTATAACCACAGACGTATATTTAAGCCTTCTTACCGCATCATGGAACTTTTCATCCACACCCTGTATATTTGAAAAGCTCACCCACGGAGCCGTATTTATTATGATATCGGCTTTATACTGACCGTTTACCGTCCTTTCACGCATATCGATCTCTTCGGCCTTTACGTTATATTCGATATTATCCTTTATGGCAGAGGCCATATTGAGCCAGAGCTTTCCGTAGCCGTATTCCTTAGGATAATAAAAGGCTGCATGTCCCGGAAGAGACCCGAAGATGCGCTGCTTTCTGAGGCAGCTTTTAAGGGTTTCCTCAAATGATACATCCGGCAGCTTTTCAAGCCAGTATGTACCGAGCTCGTTTAAATTCATCGACCACATCTTACGGTTATACGGGAGCATATAGTCCTTTGCGATCTTCTCACCGAGCTTCCACGGTATCCATTCCACAAAGGATTCCGGCTTCGGGACGCCGATATTGCAGCCGGCCTTTGCTATCGCCTTTAAATGCTCTATCTGCTCATCCTCGGGAAGCTGCCATATGCTGGACTCAAAGGGATAATCTATCACATGCTCTCCGAGATCTATCTTTGATATCCTCTCAAATCTGTTCCACTCCTCTTCGGGCAGGAACTCAAATAAAAACTTATTCACCTCCGGGCGCCTTATATCCAGAAAGTGTCCGCCTCCGGTATCAAGCATCTTTCCGTCGACCTCTGCGCTCCTGCAGAGCCCTCCGGCCTCACTTTTTTCTTCAAGCACCAGAAAAGAGCTTTCACCCTCCTGTTTTAATCTGTTCGCAAGAGTAAGTCCGGCAGGTCCGGCACCCAGTATAAGATATTTAACCCTGTTCAAAAATACTTCTCCTTTTGCTTTAATATTTTTACGATATTATCTTCAAGTGCGGCCTCATCGCCGTTATTATCTATTATCTCGTCACAGTGCTCCCTGAATCCGGCCTCGCTTAACTGGGCCTTATAGATCCCGTCGATCTTTTCGTCACTGTAATTTCTGCTCTCCTTAAGCCTCTTTCTCCTTACATCCTCCGATGCATATATATACCAGAGCTCATCACAGATCCTGTCATATCCGCATTCTATCAAAAGCGCTGCCTCTATAAAAAGCAGGTCATGTCTGCCCTTTTTTCTTTCATCGGTTATGACTCCCGCAATATAGTCATTTACGGCGGGATGAATGATGTCATTTATTTTTTTTCTTAAGGACGGGTCCCTATAGATAAATTCCGCCATCTTCGCCCTGTTTATGCTTCCGTCCCCATCAAGGACCTCCCTGCTTAAAAGCGATACCGTTTCATTATAGCACGCTCCGCCCGGGTTAAGCATATTTTTTGCGATATCATCCGCGATCAGTATACGGCAGTCAGACTTTTCTTTAAGAATGGCAAGAACACTGCTCTTTCCGGCTCCGACCCCGCCCGTGATACCCACGACAAGCGGTTTTCCAATCCTTTCAGTGAGCATCGTAAAAGTCCTTCCCGCAATTTATGTCAACCTCAAGCGGTACCTTAAGGTCGGCCGCCCCCATCATTTCTTTTCTAAGTATATTTCTTACCGCCTCTTCTTCCCCTGAGGCTGTTTCCACCAAAAGCTCATCATGAACCTGAAGGATAAGCCTTGATGAAAGCCCTTCTTCTTTTATCGCCCTGTACACGTTTACCATGGCGATCTTCATGATATCCGCTGCGGTTCCCTGTATGGGCATGTTCATGGCAACTCTTTCACCGAACGACCGCTTCATAAAATTGGAATCCTTAAGCTCGGGTATCGGTCTCCTCCTTCCGAAATAGGTCTCGGCGTAGCCTGTCTTTTTTGCGGATTCCACAAGTCCGTCAAGATAACTCTTCACACCCGGATATGTCTCAAAATATCTTTCTATGTATTCCTGGGCTTCCTTTCTTGTGATGGAAAGTCCCTGACTTAAGCCGAACGAGCTTATGCCGTATACTATCCCGAAATTGACGGCCTTGGCATTTCTCCTTTGAAGGGAGGTCACCTCTTCAAGAGGTATGTGGAATACCTGCGATGCCGTTATCGCGTGAATATCATTTCCCATACCGTAGGCCTTTATAAGCTTTTCATCACCCGAAAGAGAGGCAAGGATACGCAGCTCTATCTGGGAATAATCGGCATCCGTAAACAAATAACCGTCCCTCGGCACGAATACCCGCCTTAACTCCCTTCCTCTTTCACTCCTTATGGGAATGTTCTGCATGTTCGGATTGTCGGAGCTCAGCCTTCCCGTTGCGGTCACGGTCTGATTAAAGGTGGTATGTATCCTTCCGGTATCATCTATAAAATCCGCAAGAGCATCCGTATAGGTACTCTTCAGCTTGCTTAATGCCCTGTATTCAAGGATCTTTGATACAATGGGATGGTCTGAGGCAAGCTTTTCCAGAACATCGGCCGCCGTGGAATATCCGGTCTTGGTCTTTTTCCCGCCGGGCAGCTTAAGCTTTTCAAACAGTATCACCCCTAGCTGCTTCGGTGAATTGATATTAAATTCCTCACCGGCCTCGTCCGTGATCTGCTTTTTAAGGGAATCTATCTGCCCCTTAAGCTCGCCCGAATATTTTATGAGCATATCCCTGTCCGCCCTTATCCCTTCGCGCTCCATATCAAAAAGCACGAACGCGACAGGCATCTCTATATCATCAAGGAGCTTATCCATTCCCTTTTCCTTAATGCTTGTGTACCTGTCGTCTCCGTATGAATACCCGTAAACGGCCTGCTCTTTAATATTATTAACGGGTGAATTATCGGGATTCAACGGATTTAAGAGATAATCCATGATCCGCATATCCTTAAGCTTTTTGTTTCCTGTGATCCCGGTCACGTAAAGGCTGCCCTTAAGATCGGTGATATAAGTGTTTCCGGGACAGTTTTGTATAGCGGTGTTTATCTTATCTTCAAGGTGATATTCAGGTGCTTTACCCTTAAGAGCTATCACATAATTTCCGGTATCCACGGAAAGCGCAAGGGATGAGTCGTCAAAGCAAAGCCCTGCCCTTGACGATTTTTCCCATTCCTTAAAAACCTCATCCGCATCCTGTGCTTCCGATATCTCCTTAAAATCCATTTCAGGCTCTGATGCCTCTGCGATGCTGTCATCAAACCTCTTAAGGAGACTCTTAAATTCCAGCTTCTTAAATAAGGCGTAGGCACCGGGATTATAGATATCCTTAAGCCTTGCCTCCTCAATATCATATTCCGTTATCGCAGAGGTATTTATGGTGGCAAGCTTCTTTGAAAGCACCGCCATATCAAAATTCTGCTCTAAGGTCTCCCTTATGCTCTTTTTGGTGATCTCGGGTATGTGTTCTTTTAATTCCTCTATCGTTCCGTATTTTTCGACAAGCTCCGTTGCAGTCTTCTCTCCTATTTTCGGAACTCCGGGAATATTATCCGAGGAATCCCCCATAAGCGCCTTTAATTCTATTATGCCCCCGGGAGATACCCTGTATTTATTTAGGACATCCTGAGCATAAAAGTCCTCTACCGTCGTCACGCCCTTTGAGGTATGCGGAAGCCTGAGCTTTACACTGTCTTCGGTCACAAGCTGCAAAAGATCCCTGTCTCCCGAGATTATCACCGAAGCTATGCCGCTTTTCATGGCTATCCTTGATATGGTCCCTATTATATCATCGGCCTCTATCCCCGGCTTTGAAACGATCTTTATATCCATTGCCGAAAGGACTTCCTTTATCACGGGTATCTGTTCCTTAAGCTCATCCGGCATCGCATGTCTTGTACCCTTGTAAGCCTCATACATCTCATGCCTGAAGGTGGGCGCACTCTCATCAAAGGCTACGGTAAGAAAATCCGGCTTTTCTTCATCTATCGCCTTTGTCATGATATTTATAAATCCTAAAAGGGCATTTGTATGAAGCCCGGATGAATTTGTCAAAAGAGGCAGTCCGTAATATGCCCTGTTCATTATGCTGTGCCCGTCGATCAAGAGTATCTTTTCACTCATACCCCTTTTCTCCTATCCAAATCTGAATATTAAAAATACGGCTATCGCAAACACTATGGCAATGCCCACTATCTGCAGAGCAGTCTTTAGCCTGTCCGCTGTCATTATCCTGTGCTCGGTATGGGATATCAGCTTTTCAAGCTCCACCTTTAAGTCAAGTGTCTCACCGTTTTCAGCTCTTTTTATACCTTCCGTAAGAAGATAATTTATCTCCATCTCCTCGTTACAGTCCGTACATTTCCTTAAATGACCGATCAGCATCCTTGATTTTTCAAGAGAAAGCCTTCCCTCAAGATAATCCGGTATCATCTGCTCGAAATTTTTGCATTCTTTTTTTATTCTTCCGGCATCTGCCATAAAATCCTCTCCGTATCAGAAAGCTGCATCTCCCGGGAACTGTTCATAAAAGGCCATATCCCGGGATATGACCTACAACGGGTGTCCCCTTTCTATGAGCTCCTCCTCGCAGATCTTTGACACCACACTCTTAAACGAACCTCCTGTATACACCGCCAGAGAGAGATCATCCCTGACCCTCTGCTGTATCATGGGATAAGGCTTGATCGCTTCAAAAAACTCCCTGTATGTGGCATGCTTCATCTTTCCGTCCACGATTCCCTCATAAACGGTGTCTGCCATGCTTATATTATTGTCTACCATAAAAAAATTAAGCCAGGTTTCAAAGGATGACATCCTATCCTCCTTTTAGGCCGCTTATTTTAAGAGCGACCCTATCTCATCTCTAACCGCATTCTTATCGAAGGGCTTGGTAAGGAATTTTTCGGCCCCGAGCTTTAAGGCCTCGATTATTTTGTTCTCCTGACCTACCGCTGTGATCATTATGACCTTTGCCTTTTGATCGTATTCCCTTATCTCTTTAAGAGCCTGCAGCCCGTCTTTTTTCGGCATGGTTATATCAAGCGTGACAAGATCCGGAGACAGACGCTTAAATGCCGAAACTCCGTCCTCCCCGTCCTCTGCTTCACCGCAGATCACATATCCCTCATCCTCGAGAAGGTTTTTCAGCACCTGCCTTGACATAGCCGAATCATCCACAATAAGTATCCTGCCCTTTCCGTTTCTTAAGTGATCATCCTTATTCTTTTCCACATTTCCCACGACCTGTCCGCCGCCGGCATTTATCTCCTCGTTTACCGCTATGAAAAGATCGACCTCATTATCCAAAATGAATATGGGCAGTATATATGCATGCCCCTCCACCCTGTGATCCTCGTATTTCTCCTGAGGCATGATCTCAAGCTCTATCTTCTCCTCTTTTGAGACCGCAGTGGCAAAAAGACCGCTGGTACAGTTAATAAATTCACCTGCTGCATCTATCACTATCTTCTCGCTCATACCCTCGATGCTGTCCCCTAAAAAGCCCTCGGCGATACGCTTAAAGCCGCCGAGGCTGTCAGGTGCAAGAAGCCCTGCCAGTACCCTGTACTCCCTGTCGGCGCTTTCTAAGGTCTGGCATGCAAAGGCCTTATAATCGCAGAACTGTACCTCCCTGACCTTTTCTATATAATAATCGTTGCTGATAAATCTTGTGAGATTCCTCAGTGCTATCGCCGCTATCTTTTTAACCCAGTCATTATCGCAATCCACATATACCGGCACCAGGTCATCCGTATTGTCATTCTTAAATGCCGTCATTTCGGAGATGGTAAACCCAAGCTCCTTCTGAAATCCGGTCACAAGGGAGCTGACCCTTGAAAGCGAAAGCCCCGTGTTTTCAACGATCACCTGCAAAAGCTGCATATACGGGCTTCCCTGCCTTATAAGAAGGCTCTCGATCTGCTTTTCGGAAAGATAGCCCTTTTCTATTGCCAGATCCCCGAATTTTTTATCCTGCTTAAGCTGAAGTCTGTTTAATTCGTTTGCCTGCTTGGTACTTAGCAGCCCTTCCTCAACGGCAAGCACTCCGAGCCTTGCTCTTACCGCAAAGCGCTTTGCCATAACCTCCTGCCACTGCTCTTTTGTGACTTCCTTATGCTCTACAAGGTATTTTCCGAATAATTGTGCAAACATCTTACTCCCCCGATATACTGGATATTTGTGAGTCATTATACCACTATACAAAAACCACTTCAATTTATTGCATCCAAAAACGGCTTATAGGATTTTTCTGCAATAAATTTATTTATGAACGCTCCGACAAAAAACATATACATACAGGCATAAAGCCACATCATCACTACGATTATCGAGGCAGCGGTCCCGTATATACTGAACCCGCCGAAATTTTCAAAATATATGGAAAAAAAAACCGACAGCACGCTCCACCCCAGTGAGGATATGACGGAGCCCGGAAGCTGTGATCTGTAGGAAACCCTCTTGGCGGGTAAAAACCGGTATACGAGCGAAAACACAAATGTCAGTATAAGAAACAGGATGATAAGTCTGAAATTCAGCAGAAATTCAATGAACGGGGTTACTGCCGGACTGAGATCCTCGATGAAATTTTTTATCAGTCTTGTAAATACGGTTATCAGTATGATAAGGAGGATTATCACAAGAAAGGCAACTGTATAAAGTGCGGCCAATAGCCTTACATGAAAATAATTCCTTTTATCCTCAATCCCGTTCATCACATTTACGCCCTTTATGAGCGCCATCATCCCCATCGCACCGGACCATACCGCGATCAGCGCCGAAAAAGATATAAGGCTTACAGACTCATAATAAGCATCCGCGATCAGCATTACCATTATTTCCCTGGCAAACCCCGGAAGCACGGATACTATCGCCGCAGTAAGCTCCTCAAGACCTATGGAGGTAAACGGGAGCAGAGAACACATCGTCATCATCATCGGGATCATCGAAAGCACAAAAAAGAATGCCGCGCTTCCTGCAAACGACATAATGTTTTTTGATTTTATCATATCCGAAAGATCAGTAAAAAGCCTTTTCAGTGTTTTCCAATCCATCCTTTCACCTCTGTATCATCTTATCATCATTCGGATATTTTATAAAGAAAAAGACTCCGGAAATTTTCCGGAGCCTTGATCAATATTGTAATTATACTATCCCCTGTGCCTTCATGGCTTCCGCAACCTTAAGGAAGCCCGCTATATTGGCGCCGGCAACATAGTCGCCATCTTTTCCGTACTTCTTTGCAGCCTCATCAACATTCTTAAATATATTTTCCATAATACCCTTTAATTTTCCGTCAACCTCTTCAAATGACCATGAAAGCCTCTCGGAATTCTGGCTCATCTCGAGTGCCGATGTTGCGACTCCGCCCGCATTTGAAGCCTTTCCGCAGATAAAGAGCACCTTGTTTTCCTGGAAATACTGGGTTGCCTCTATGGTGGTAGGCATATTCGCGCCCTCCGCAACCGCAATTACACCGTTTGCAACAAGCGCCTTTGCATCATCAAGGTCAAGCTCGTTCTGCGTAGCGCAGGGAAGAGCAATATCCACCTTGACCGTCCATACTCCGTGCTCGCCGTTTTTCTTTTCATGATACTCGGCAGAGGGTCTCTTTGCGGCATATTCGGTAAGCCTTGCCCTCTTTATTTCCTTAACCTCTCTTAAAAGCTCCACATCGATTCCTTCGGGATCATAGATCCAGCCGGTGGAATCAGAGCATGTCACGGGCTTTGCGCCAAGCTGCTTTGCCTTCTGTATTGCATAGATGGCAACGTTTCCGGCACCGGATACAGCGATGGTCTTGCCCTTTATATCGATATTATTTGCCTTAAGCATGGCATTTGTACAGTAAAGCAGTCCGTAGCCCGTAGCCTCAGTACGTGCAAGCGATCCGCCGTAGGTAAGGCCCTTTCCGGTCAGAACGCCCTCATACACATCGCGGATCCTCTTATACTGTCCGAACATATATCCGATCTCTCTTCCGCCTACTCCTATATCGCCTGCGGGCACATCGGTGTCTGCCCCGATATGTCTGTAAAGCTCCGTCATAAAGCTCTGGCAGAATCTCATTATCTCATTATCCGACTTGCCCTTGGGATCGAAATCGCAGCCGCCCTTGCCGCCGCCTATGGGAAGTCCGGTAAGGCTGTTTTTGAATATCTGCTCAAAACCGAGGAATTTAATGATTCCGAGATTTACCGAAGGATGAAAACGAAGTCCTCCCTTATAGGGACCTATTGCTGAATTGAACTGGATACGGTAACCGTTATTTACATGAGCCTGTCCGTTATCGTCCACCCACGGAATCCTGAACAGGATCTGCCTTTCGGGGGTAACAAGCCTCTCTAAGAGAGCCGATTTCCTGTACTCCTCCTCGTTAGCCTCGATAACGACTCTTAAGGACTCGAGTACCTCCTTAACCGCCTGGTGGAATTCCGGCTGAGCCGGGTTCTTTTCTACAACATAGCTGTAGACTTCATCAACATACGACATTTTTTTCCTCCTTTTTTACGCATCTCTTAATATACGCACTTATGATTATAAACATAAAAGGCGTCGGGATTCGGGACATACCTATCCCGTCTGCCTGACGCCTTTGTCAACAAAGATAATACAACAGCCTTTAGAATATTTCAAGCCTTTTTAAATCTGATTCCGGTCAGTTTTTGCTTGCCATATCATTTCTGATAAATCCGGACTGTCCGTTATAATCGATCTCATACCATTCACCGGACTCGCCCTTTAATGTATATGTGCTTCCGTTGCTTGCCTTTCCGAGTATGTCTCCGTCCGTACCCGCCTTATTCCTGACATTTACATCGGACTTTGTGACTGTAATGGTGCCTGCGCCGCCCGTTGCAGCACCCTCTGTACCGGTCGCACCCGTATCGGTGCTTTCTGCTGTCGTAAGGAAATCCGACCTTATATAAGCGGTGGTATCCTTATATTTTATCTTACTCCAGTTACCCTCTTCGCCGATTCTCGTAAACGTATCGCCCGCAGCCGACTTGGCTATGATATTGGCATCACTGGAGTCATCTGCCGATGACCTGATCCTGACGGCATCGGTTGTCTTCACCTGCACCTCAGTGGCAGCAGTCTCAGTACTTGTCGTAGTATCTATAGGCTGACCGCTTGCAAGCTGTGCAGCTACCGCCTCATCAAGCTTTGCGGGAAGCGCATCCATAAAGGCCTTTAAGGTCTTATCCTGCTCGGCTGCCGCATTATATTCGGAATCCACCTGACTCAAAAGTGCCACAACATCATCCTGTGCCGCTACTCCCCTTATGTAAGTGGATACGTTTTCAGGCATATCCTCATTGTTGATGTATAAAGAGCCGTCGGTATTCGGACATACATAAAGCGATGAAAGTCCCGGCGCCCTTGTATCGATATTTACAAATTTGATCTGATAGTATGCAAATACGAGATATGAGCCGTCAATCGGTCCGGGCTTGGTATAGCACCTTATATCATCATAGCTTTCTGTATATTTTGCACGTTCAACGATCCTTATCTGCGCCGCATCATCCAATGACGAGCATATCGTTGAAAGAGTCGCTATATCTCCGTTAGCTATCGCCGTGTAGTATGTATTTACCAGAGCATTGACCTCGGGATAGGCATCCACCTGCAGCCCTTCTGTTGTAAGAGGTATCTCTGCATTCTCGCTTGTCTGCACATCCTGTGACACATCCACCTGCTCCTGCTGCGGTGTATCCTCCACTGCCTCGGTCTCCTTCTCGTCCTTTTTGTGCCTTCCCGAGAAGATTGCAAGAACGATCACCAGCACTATGAACAGTATACCGACTATAAAATACTGATAATGTCCAAGGACGAACTCCCTGATATCAAAATTCCTTCTCTTCATTTTAATCCTCCGTCTTCTTTTTAGCGCTTCTTTTCAGCGCCCCGCCTTTATACACATTTATACCTGACTGCCACAGGCGGTCCTATTTACAGGATACCAACTGCGTTCAAAGGGATTCGAACCCTCGACACCAGGCGTCGGAGGCCTGTGCTCTATCCAGCTGAGCTATGAACGCACACAAAGTAATAGCACTTTAATACATTAACATAAAACAAAAAAATACGCAACTTTTGTTAAAAAACACCGGACCGCAGCTTATATTACGGTTACGGTCCGGTATCCTGACGTTACCGGACCGTAACCGCTTTGATCATGCTCTCACACGCATACTATGCGGCCGTCACTCCTGTTATACCTGTAGAGACGGTATGACAGGATTTCCTGCTCCGCCACCTGGGTGCAGTTTACCTCATTTATGATCTCGTTTAACCTGTCCGTGTCCGCAAAGCCGTCTGCCGGAAAAAGTATCACCTCATGAACCGATGAGGGGATTATAAAGATGTCCTTTCCAAGCTTTCCGGCAAACTCCGGGATGGTATCCTCATATAAAATGCACGAAGCGCCGTTCAGCCGCGTATTATTCGTAAGCACATACATCATCGGAGCATCATCGAGATCATCGATATCATTCTTTCCGGTGATCTCACCGATAAGCTCATAAAGCGACAATATCTCGGGCTTTGAGATATTCGGGGCATTCCTCCTTGCCAGCTTCCAAAGCTCATCCTCGGTCAGGTTCCATTTTTTCATATGCTCATTTCTGATGGTCACAGACGCATTTCCCATCCCGGTCTCACCCAGGGAGATGATATATATCACGGCCAGATCCAGAAATCTTCTGTGCGGAACTCCCGAAAGCAGTTCAAGGTTCTTTTCGTAATTAATCAGCTTGAATATTATCCTCTCCTTTAATTTTTCGAAATTTTCAAAAACCTCCAGCCTGACATTTCCGACGGCCCTGTTTCTGTCATAAACCCTTAAAATATCATTTATGATCTCCTCTATCCCCCTGCCGTCACAGTGATCGGTATAGTAATCCTCCAGATAGATAGTAGGCGCGATATTGCAGTCCTTTTGCAATATCATTATCCCTGTCAGCCTTACCGAATTATTCTTAAGCACCTTTGTGGTCTCTATCGTAAAATCCGGTCCGAAAACGTCCGTTAACCTTTCCTTTACGGTTTGTGCAAATGCATTGAATTCCATATGTATCCTCCTGATAATAAAAAAAGACAAAAAGAAGACAGTAAATACCTGCCATGAGTAAGACGGCATAAGAGTAAAATATCCCCTTTGCCATTGAAATACTTATCAGATACGTGAAATCAAAAACGGAAAATAAAAAGAATAGCTTTAATCCGCGGTCCGGTTTTTAACTCCGGACCGCGTAAAAAGATCATTAAACTCTTGAAAGATATTCGCCCGTACGGGTATCGATCTTTATAACATCACCCTGGTTGACGAAAAGCGGAACATTTACATTCGCACCGGTCTCAACTGTGGCCGGCTTGCTTGCTCCTGTAGCAGTATCACCCTTAAATCCGGGCTCTGTCTCGGTGATCTCAAGCTCCACAAAAAGCGGAGGCTCTACCGAAAATACATTTCCGTTATAAGAGCATACCTTGCAGTTTTCATTTTCTTTGACAAACTTCATCGCATCCCCGATGATATCCTTTCCGATACCAACCTGCTCATAGGAATCGGGGTCCATGAAATTGTATATATCCCCGTCACTGTAAAGATACTGCATATCCTTTCTGTCAATCCTTGCCTGCGGGAATTTCTCGGTAGGTCTGAAAGTTTTTTCTACCACTCCCGAATTTATAACATCCTTCAGCTTGGTACGTACAAATGCCGCTCCTTTGCCGGGCTTCACATGCTGAAATTCGATGATCTGATACACAGTTCCTTCGATCTCAACCGTTACTCCGTTTCTAAAATCGCCTGCCGAAATCATAAGTTCTTTCTCCTCCTAAATAAGTTACGAACAATTCCATAGTAGTTTACACTATCGACCGTAATAAGTCAAACCGTGGTTTCACTTTTCAGTTTCATTTTTACGGGAATTTTCTCCCGTATTATCCTTTGGAATAAAAATTCTCGATAAATTCAAGCCCTTCCGTATATCCCTCAAGTCCGTGCCCGATGATCTGATGATCGCAGGCGGGAGCGGTTACAGAGGTTTTCCTGAATTCATCCCTTGAATTTATGTCGGATATATGCACCTCAACCATCGGGATCGTATCATATGACCCGAGAGCATCATAAAGGGCATAGGAATAATGAGTAAGTGCCCCGGGATTTATCACTATCCCCGCAGTTCCGTCAAAATAGGCTCTCTGTATCCTGTCTATAAGATCCCCTTCGTGGTTTGACTGGTAGCACTCCGCCTCATGACCGTGCTCATCGGCCCATTTTACTATCATCTTTACCAGATGGTCATAGCTGTTTTCGCCATAGGTCGCTCTGTCCCTGATCCCGAGAAAATTAAGATTCGGTCCGTTTATCACAAGCATTTTCATATTCCGGCCGCCTTTCTTACCTTAAACACCACCTCGGAGACCTCCGCATTTTCCACGGATACTACCAGATCGGCAGCATCAAGGTAGGCTCCCTCCCTCTCCTTAAGAAGACTGTCCACCCTCTCTTCAAGATCGTGTCCCTTAAGCATCGGTCTTTTTTCCACCCCGTGTTCAAGCCTCTTTATAAGAAGCTGTTTTCCTGCCTTAAGATAAGCCACCGTGCCGAGCTCCTTTAGGATTTCACGGTTTTTCTCCCTTACGGGCATACCTCCGCCCAGGGATATTATCCCGCATTTACCATCATTTTTAAGCTTTTGTAAAAGCTTTGTCTCCATATCCCTGAAGGCCTCTTCACCATAGCTTTCAAAGATCTGCGATATCCTCATTCCGTTTTCTTTTTCTATCAGATTATCCGTATCAATAAGGGCAAGCCCGGTATCTTCCGACAGTTCCTTTGCAATACGGCTCTTTCCGCAGCCCATGAAGCCCTCAAGAATCAAGCTTTTCATAAAGTGCCTCCGCTATATCGTTATCGACTTCCTTATCCATAAATATCTCATAGGAGGATATCGCCTGATATATGAGCATCCTTAAACCGTTGTACGCCTTATTGCCGCGCTCTTTGATCTTCTTCATAAATACCGTCTCGGACGGAACATAAATAAGATCAACTCCCACCGAGACAAGATCAAAGAAATCATCATCCTTTATGACACATTCATTGCTTAAAGGAGCAAGCCCGACACTCGTACACTGAATGCAGATATACTTTTCGGACCCCGGTATCTTATCCCACTCATCAAAGCCGAGTATCTCCACATTCGGAAGCTTTCCGAATTCCTCCTTTGCCTTAGCCTTTGAACGGTTAAGTACATATATCCTTGAGGCTCCGATCTTTTGAAGGGCATACATCACTGCCCGGGCCGCCCCGCCAGCGCCCAGCATTATGACCGGCTTATTGTAGACTATGATAGAATAATGATCCAGCTGCCTCATAAATCCCGAAAAATCCGTATTAAAGCCCTTGTATCCGCTTTTTGAACGCACAATGGTATTTACGGCTCCAATCGCCAGGGCCGAATCCTCTAACTCGGCAACCTCCTGCAATATATCCTGCTTATGAGGGACGGTCACATTCATACCCCTGATCCCAAGCTCATAAGCGCCCTCGACGGCAGCTGCCAGGCCGTTCCTTCGTACATGAAACGGCACATACACAAGGTTGTCTCCGAGCCTGTCTGCTATAAAGTTGTGGATCGCAGGACTCCCGGTATGCCCGATCGGGTCTCCCATCACACCGAGCACCGTGGTCTTTCCGTCAATATTCATCTTAAAGCTCCTTCCAGCTCTTTTACCCCCTTTTTACTGCGAAGCGGATAAAAGATCATTACGATATACTCAAGTATACGTTTTAAGTGTATATAATATTTTTCATGAAAGCTGATCCTCTTTACCATGATGCTCCTTATTCCCGCGTTTGAAGCGCCCCACATATCCGTAAAGAGCTGATCTCCGATAAGTATCGTACTGCGCCTGTCCGTCCCCATCCTTTTCATGCACATGATAAAGCCCTTCCTATCGGGCTTATGAGCCTTGAATATGTAGTCGCTGCCAACCGCGTCGGCAAATGTTTTTACCCGCTTCTCACCGTTATTTGAAAGAATAAACGTCTTTATATTTTCGGAGTGTATCCTTTCGATAAGCTTTGCGGCATTTTCATCCGCCGGTGCATCATGCATTACAAGGGTATTGTCTATATCAAATATTATCCCCCTTATGCCGGCTTCATACAGCTTTTTATAGTTTATATCATAAGCCGACCCTGTTTTTACAGTTGGAAAAAGACTCAAATCCACAATCTCCGTCTATCATCTGTTCTTAAAAAAGGCTCTGCTGCCTGCAGAGCCTTTTTATTATTTATCAAGTACCTTTTTCAGTTCATCCATAAATGTATTGATATCCTTAAATTCCCTGTATACCGACGCAAATCTTACATACGCCACGGCATCGAGATTTTTAAGTTTATCCATTATAAGCTCGCCTATCACCGAGCTGTCCAGTTCCTTTTCCTCTCTGGCGTATATCTCGGTCTCAACCTCATCCACAAGAGATGTGATCTGCTCTGCCGAGATAGGTCTTTTATGGCACGCGCGAAGCACTCCGTTTTCTATCTTTTCCCTGTTGTAGGTTTCCCTGTTATTATCCTTTTTAATGATGATAAGAGGGATCGTCTCCACCTTTTCATAGGTGGTAAAACGCTTGCTGCACTCGTCGCACACTCTCCTGCGCCTTATGGAATTATTCTCCTCTGCAGGTCTCGAATCAATGACCCTTGTATTCTCATGACCGCAAAATGGACATCTCATATATTATTAACTCTCCTTACTTCCTCTTCATAAAATCGGGGATCGTCATCCTGCTGGTATTACCGCCGACTCTTCCGCCGCCCGAACTCTGATTTCCGGAATTTGAAGAATCATTATTATTTCCGCTGATAAGCTGAACCTCTCTGTTTGAGCCCGCAGGCTGCCTGTTTGCCTGGAATGCTCCGGCGCCGTTCATGCCGGGATTAAACTGTCTGGGATCTCCCATACCGGGCTGTCCCTGCATGGGCATACCCTGCTGTCCTCCGACATTCAGACCCATCCCTGCGGGATTCCCCTGAACTCCCGTGCCGGGATGCTGATTCATGTTCATTCCGCCCATCTGACGGTTCATGCCCGTATTCATATTCATTCCCATTGCGGGTCTTCCGAAGGCTCCCTGCTGGGGCTGCTGTTGCTGTGCTCTCGGTCTTGCCTGTACGCCGGTATCCGGATCTTCAAGACCCGTAGCTATAACGGTGATCTTTATGGTATCCGTAACATTTTTGTCTTCCTGAGCGCCGAATATGACGTTTGTATCCTCGCCGGTAAGACTCATCACATAATCAGAAGCGTTTCCGACATCATCAAGAGTGATATCTCCCGAGATATTTATGATCACGTTCTCGGCACCGTTAATGGTCGTCTCAAGCAGCGGACTGCCCACCGCCTGCTTTACAGCCTCCATGGCCTTGTCGTCTCCCTTTCCGACACCGATTCCTATGTGGGCTATACCCTTGTCCTTCATTGTAGTACGTACATCCGCAAAATCCAGATTTATCATTGAAGGTATGTTTATAAGATCCGTGATACCCTGAACCGACTGCTGAAGCACTTCATCGGCGATCTTGAGCGACTCGCCCATCGGCATATTCCTGTCCACGATCTTTCTCAGCTTTTCGTTCGGGATCACTATGAGCGTATCTACGGCCGACTGGAGCTTCTGTATACCTGAAAGCGCATTTTTCATTCTGGTGCTTCCTTCAAATGAAAACGGCTTTGTTACGACCGCCAGTGTAAGGATTCCCATATCCTTTGCGGCCTTGGCTATGACCGGAGCTGCTCCCGTACCAGTGCCTCCACCCATTCCGCAGGTGATGACAGCCATATCATAACCTCTTAAGCAGTTGGTTATATCATCAATACTTTCTTCCGCCGCTTTTTCACCTATCTCCGGATGAGCTCCCGCGCCGAGTCCCTTGGTAAGCTTTTCTCCTATCTGAAGAAGGCTCTGTGCCTTACACTTTTCAAGGGCCTGCTTATCCGTATTCATGCCGATCAGATCAACCCCTCCGATCTGCTCGTCTATCATTCTGTTTACAGCGTTATTGCCTGCGCCTCCGACTCCGATGACTATGATCCGGCAAGCGTATTCCGATTCATCAGACTTTATTTCAAACACAACTACTCCTCCTTTGAACAATAAACCTTTTATATATTATACTCAAATTCCGAAATAATCAACCTTATTTTTAATCCTGTTGCAATTTAGCGCTTATCAGGCGTCTGATCGCATGTCAATCCTTTTCAAATGTTATCATTTTTCCGCTCCCGTCGTAATCTTCGAGATGGAGCACACCCTTTAATCCGGCAAGCTTCGGCGCGATTTCCTTAAGCTCCATCATTTTCTCGTCTATATTATCCATGGTTCCGAGCATAACCCTTGCCTGTTCGAAATAAAGCGTGATCTCCCCGTTTTCCGAAAAATATATCCTGTCCGCAAAGATCCCGTACTTATCAAACAGTTGCGTAAGCGAGAGTATATTTGAAAAAACGGCCTTGTCCTTTACCGGAAGAGGCTCATATTTTACACATTCGGCAAATTCAAGTCCGGTCACGTACGGAACCCCGTTTATAGGAGCCGCGGAGCTTTCGACTATATAACCTTCCCTGTCAAAATACATATAACTGCCCAGATATTTTACGTATCCGGCTATAGCCTTTTCGTACACCTCTATTTTTACGGAAGAGGGTGAGATTATATCCACGTCCATTTTTTCGATGAAAGGGATATCGGTTACAGGCTTATCGTTGTATTTAAGATAAAGATAGATGGAATTCCTGCCAAGCCCGCCGTTTAAGACAAAGCCTTCTATCTGTTCGTCGGTATATCTGGTATTTCCGGAAACATCAACCGTGTCAACCCTGAAATACAAAAGCAGTGCCGCGATCACGGCGATCACAAGCGCCAGTGTAAGAAATATCAGCACAGCCTTCATTTTTCTGCGTTTTGCCAGAAAGCTATTCAAACCTTATACTCCGCGATACGCTTAAGACTATGCCCACTTCCGTCAGCAGGAACAATGTCGAGGTACCTCCGTATGATATAAACGGCAGTGTGATCCCGGTGTTGGGAAGGGTATTTGTGACAACAGCGATATTAAGCACGACCTGCACCGCAAAATGCGTCATTACTCCGGTAACCAGCAGCGACCCGAAAAGATCCGGCGCGTTATTGGCTATCATCATAAAATGCCATATCAGCAAAATGAACAGCAGCATGACCGCAAGTGCTCCGAACATCCCGAGTTCTTCGCATATTATCGAAAAGATCATATCATTCTGCGCCTCGGGGATATAACCAAGCTTCTGAGTGCTCTGTCCGAGACCCTTTCCGAGAAACCCTCCCGAGCCTATGGAATAGAGTGCCTGCAGAGTCTGATAGCTTGTGCTTGACGCATACGCCTCCGGATTTCTCCACGCCTTGATCCTGTTTAATCTGAATGACATCTCAGCCGGAATGATATTGTTTTCAACCACATAAACCATCAGCAGGGCAAGACCCGCAACCGCGACCGCCCCGAGAATATACCAGATGCTCTTTTCCGAGGCCACAAAAAGCATGATATACACTATGCAGAAGATTATTATTGCTGTACTCAGATTATCTGTAACAAAATACACGAGGGCGCAGGGCAGGAATGTCAGCAGCATGGTCTGTAAAAAGCCCGATGCCTTCGATATCCTCTTCAGGTTTGCGCAGATATATGCGGCAAAAAAGACGATCACTCCGACCTTGCATATTTCCGCCGGCTGAAGTGACTGTCCCATGATATTAAGCCATCTTCTCGCACCGTTTTTTGTCATTCCGAGCGGTGTGAGCACCAAAAGAACGGCAATGCAGGAAACACCGTAGGCCGGCCATGCCAGCTTTCTTAAGATATGGTAATCAAACCTTGAAACGATCACCATCGCAGCCAGTCCGATAAGAGTCGCCTTTGCCTGTGAAAACAGATAAAAGGCCGAGCCCTCATTTGCCCTCATAGCCGCGTAGGCACTTGCCGAATATATCATTATCAGACCGAAGCACAGCAGAAAAAGGACTATGAATATCAAAGTCCTGTCCACATAGGTTCTCTGCTCTTTTACAGCCTGATAACGTTTCATTTTACGATCAAAGTTCCCTCACAAGTTTTTTGAAAATATCCCCGCGTTCCTCATAATTCTTAAACATTCCCCAGCTTGCACAGGCCGGTGAAAGCAGGACCGCATCCCCGGGGCAGCTCTTTTCGCGGGCAGTCCTTACGGCCTCTTCCATATCGTTTACAAAAATTATATCATTGAACCCGTTGCTTCTGGCACAATCCGCTATGTCAGATGCGGTCTGCCCCATGAGAAGCAGATATCTTACCTTTCCGTCAAAGGATCTGATCCATTCATCATACGAGGATTTTTTATCAAAGCCTCCCCCGATCAGGATCGTAGGCTTTACCATAGCCTGTATCCCCTTTATTGCCGCATCAGGATTCGTACCCTTTGAATCATTGTAATAGTCAACGCCGTCCACTGTCCTTACATATTCTATCCTGTGTTCTACAGCCTTAAACGTCCTTATGGTCTCCCTTACGGTTTCCATCGGAACCCCGTAGCTTAAGGCCATGCCTGATGCAGCCATCACATTTTCATAATTGTGCGTTCCGATAAGGATCATATCCCTGACATTTATCACCGTTTCATCATTATACATGATATTATCACCGTCCATATATAAAAGATCCCCGGTGTTTACGGTTGAAGGGTTTTCCTTTCTCGTAAAAAAGACGACCTTTGCCTTTACTTTATCGGCAAAGCTCCTCGTATATTCATCATCGTAGTTTAATACTATACAGTCCTCTTCGGTCTGGTTCCTTGCGATATCCTCCTTTACGGCCACATAATTTTCCATGGTGATGTGGCGGTTTAAATGATCCGGAGTGATATTTAATATCGCGGATACCTTCGGTCTGAATTTATCTATGGTCTCAAGCTGAAACGAGCTTATCTCGGCCACCGTGACCGAGGTATCACGGGTATTTAACGCTTCAAGCGTATAGGGATTCCCTATATTTCCCACAACGAATACATCATCCTCGCCGTGATGATTTTTAATTATCTCGCCCAGAAGCGTGGTGGTCGTAGTCTTGCCGTTTGTACCCGTCACTGCAAGAAGGTCGCCCTTTGCGAATTCAAAGCCAAGCTCCACCTCACCCCATATTTTTATCCCCCTGTCCTTAAAATTCTTAACAAGCGGGATATCCACCGGTACGCCGGGGCTTAGGATCACCATATCTATGCTTTTAAGGACGTTATCGGGAAGTGTACCCACATAGACGGATGTTTTCCCCCCGTCAAGTAATTTTTCCCTTACCTCGTCCACCACTATCTTATCATTGGAATCAAAAAGTATCGGGACCGCCTCTTTTTCCTCCAAAAGCTTTACCGCTCCGATCCCGCTTATTCCGGTTCCGACTACAAGCACCTTTAATCCTTTAAAATTCATCTGCCTCTCCTTTGCCTTGTGTCTACATTGCTAAAAGTCCGACGATCGCCAATACAAAGGTTATCGCCGTAAATACGGTTACAACCTTCACTTCAGACCAGCCCTTTAATTCATAATGATGGTGTATCGGTGCCATCTTGAAAAACCGCTTTCCTCCGGTTGCCCTAAAATACGAAACCTGTATGATAACCGAACAGACCTCGGCAAGATAAATGAATGCCACGATCACGATATATATCGTAAGATTCATCATAAGCGCACAGGAAACCACAAATCCGCCCAGCGCAAGCGATCCTGTATCTCCCATAAATACCTTTGCGGGATGTCTGTTATATATAAGAAATCCGATAAGAGCGCCGAGCATACCCGAGGCTGCCGGAAGTATCCCCGGTGAGATCCTCATCGCAGCCACCGCCATAAAGAGCGCGATCACCGCCGTCACAAAGGATGCAAGTCCGTCGAGTCCGTCGGTAAAATTCGCACCGTTTACCGTTCCTCCGACGGCAATTATATTTACCGGTATCGCAAGAACTCCCAGAGAGATCATTACGGGTGCTCCCGATGCCGTAAACAGTGTTCCGAAAGGAACCCTCATATCAAAGGAAACGTTCGTGAAGTTCATTATACTGAACACCACTATCACTGCCATCACTATCTGCAGTCCGAATTTCTGCCATGCCCTGAGTCCCAGATTTCTTTTTAGCACTACCTTTATATAATCATCAAGAAACCCTATCAGCCCGAAGCCGAGAGTGGACAGAAAGATCGGGAGCAGATTTCTCCTGCCCGGTATATATATCTCCATCATCACTATCCACGGAAGAAGGAACATTATCCCTCCCATCGTGGGAGTCCCCGATTTTGCCTTATGTGACTTGGGTCCCTCATCCCTTTCTGTCTGCTTGGCATTCAGTTTTTTTAGGATCGGCAGCAGTACTATGCCGAAAAGTGCCGTTGCCGCAAAGCAGGCTGTCATTGGCACAAAAAAATCCATAATCATAGCTTAATCCTCATGATCAAAATTCAAGGTCCGAAGGAACGTTTTCATCTATCGGAAGCAGGGTAACGGGGTCCAACACTTCACCGGTATTCGGATCTATCGGAAAACCGGTTTCGGGATCATATTGTATCACTCTTTCTCCGCTTTCTTCACCCTCCACAGGCACCATTGCGTTATCCACGGAAACCGTCCCGGCATCTTCTCCTGTCTGTCCTTCGCCTTCCTGCGCTTCATTTCCGGAAACCGAATTGCCGGATACGGCATTTTCCGATACCGCTCCTTCCGAGAAGTCAAGCTCCGAGTTCTTCAACTGCTCCTGCTCTTCCTCCGTAAGCTCAAGCGTGGGGAAGATATTCAGATACCTGAGTACCTCCGTCATTATATCATGACACATGAGTGTTGCAAGTCTTGTAGAATTCGACTGATCCTCCACATTGGGATGGTCGATGACTACATAGCAGATAACTTCAGGCTTTTCGGCCGGAACAAACCCAATAAAGGAGATCAGATAATTTTTTGCGCTTCTCGGCAGCTTTTCGGCGGTACCCGTCTTTCCGCCCATTGTATACCCTGCCGGCCTTGCAGTCCAGCCCGTACATTCCTCGGGATCGCTCATCACCACCGCCGTACAGTAATCCCTTATTTTATCGGAGGTTTCGGAACTTATCACCTGCTTTACAATCCTGTCGCCGTATTCATTTACCACGGCGCCCTCGGGATTTATCACCCTGCTCACAAGGTGAGGCTGATAATAATATCCTCCGTTGATCAGCGCCGAAAAGCCGGATATCATCTGGATCATAGTAACATTAAAGCCCTGTCCGAAGGATGCCACGGCAAGGTCCGTAAGCCCCATCTTCTCTGTGAATGTTGTTTCTGCGCCGTTTACCTCTCCCGCAAGATCCACATTCGTCTTTAAGCCAAAGTTAAAATTCCTGTTATATCTGAGCCACTCATCCCTTTTAAGCGCAAATGCGATATCCATGAGAACAACATTACAGGACTTTGCTATTCCCTCTCTCACGTTCAGTATTCCGTCGCCGAATCTGTTGTGGCAATGGATCACATGCCCTCCGACCTCCAATGCCCCGTCGCATTCATAGCTTTCATTTCCAGTGATCTTTCCGGCATCTATCGCTGCTGCCACGGTAAACGGTTTCATTGTCGAACCGGGCTCGTAGGTATCGGAAATGCAGAAATTTTTCCAGACGGCATTTTTTATCTCGGTGCTTTCAAGCGGGTCCTCTGAAACGGTTTCGGCTTCACTGTTACCGGATTCTTCGGCCTGCCCCGTTATATCCTCTTCATTTAAGGTCTCTTCACCGGCATCGTCTGCCGATATTTCCTCCGTGATATCCTCCGTTTCCTCTTCATCTACGGCCACCTCATCGTCTATAGGTACGTCAGGCTCCGTTTTATTCCCCGAGACAAGTGAAAGATACCGGGTAAGATCGATGTCCTCCATATTTCTCGGATCATTCAGGTTAAATACCGGATTGCTGGCCATGGCATATATCTCGCCGTTATTCGGATTCATCACGATCACACCTACATTGTCCGCGGCAGGTCCGAGCCTGTAATTGTTCTTATATTTATCCGCAAATTCCCTTATATGCTTCTCTACTATGGACTGGATATTCACATCAAGAGTCGTTATTATCGTATTTCCGTCGGTAGCCTGCTTTATCGTACGCTCAATGGTCCCGTCGTTATTTAAATATCCGTAGGCTCTTCCGTTCAGACCGTTTAATGTGCTGTTGTAGAATTCCTCAAGTCCGTACTGTCCGACATTATTTCCCTGCACAAATCCGATCGCATCGCAGGCAACGGAGTCATAGGGATATTTCCTGATGTACTCCTCCTCGAACCAGACGGCATTTTTGGAGATCTTTTCACTTTCGTCAAGCTCGCTGTCAGCCGCCGACTCCGCTTCCATCTCCCGGTATTTTACAACCTTGTCATTTTCCATCCTTTTGAGGAATTTCTTATACTGGGCACCGGGATTTTCTTTGATATAAGTTCTGATCTCATCAATATCGGCCTCCGGAAAGCATTCCTTGAGCGCCCTCAAGGTAGGCTCTATATGAACGCCCTCATCGGTATTCATAAGCTTTGCGTCTACTATGACATTATATACCTTTTCTGAATACGCAAAAATCGAGCCGTTCCTGTCTTCTATCGAGCCTCTCTTAAACGGGAGGATCGTGGAATCATAGGACTGCTGCGATAATACCTGCTTTTTATAGCTGTCTCCGTTATCCCTGTTGATGTGAACTATCCGTACCAGAAGCCCTGCAAAGATCGCAAGCACAGCCACAAACAGCAGTACGAGCTTCTTCTTCATCATCGAGGTGAATTTTCTGACCTTGTTTTCCTTCGGTCTTTCTTTATTCTTATTTTCCTTGGATCTTTCTCTGACCTTTTTCCTCATCTTCGGGAATATCCTTATACTGCCGTACGTAATCTCCGGCCCCGCCTGCTATGTCTATAACCTGATCAGAATTCGGATATGTCATATTCAGTTCATCCATTGCGATACGTTTTATCGCTTCCATGTCGACATTTCCCTCTATCCTGTCATACTCTTCATCGTTTTTAAGTCTGAGCGCCGAAAGCTCGCTCTCAAGCCCGTTGATCTCCTTCTGCTGGGCGGTTATATCGTTCCTTATATTTAAATAAACAATGCAGCCCGCAAGCAGAACTCCCGCCATGAGCACGAGAAAAAAACCGTAAGCCCTGCTCACGGACTGCGCTCTTGTTGTCCTTTTTACCGGGGTATTCTGCTTCCTTACCACGGGCTCGTAATACCGGTAATCTTCCCTGCGCTTCCTTACCGTGTTTCCTTCTTCATAATAATACATACCGCACTCTCCCTTTTAAGCAGGACCGTACCTTAAGCCTTGCCCTTTTCAAAAACCCTCAGCTTTGAGCTGTGAGCCCTGCTGTTTTCTCTTAATTCTCTCTCCCCCGGCTGAACCGGTTTTTTTGTTATCACCCTGCCCCTTGATACTTTTCCGCAAACACACACCGGAAAACCCGGCGGGCAGGTGCAGGGGTTTTCGTTTTCCCTGAAGTCATTTTTCACTATTCTGTCTTCAAGGGAATGGAAGGTTATTACCGCAAGCCTTCCGCCTTCATTTAATGACTCTATACAGTCATCGAGCGTTTCCTTCAATCCTTCAAGCTCTCCGTTTACCTCAATCCTTATTGCCTGAAATGTCCGCATCGCCGGGTGCTTCCCGGTCTTTTGAACCTTCATCGGTATCGCAGAGCTTACCGCCTCAGAGAGCCTGAGTGTCGTTTCTATCGGAGCCTTCTGCCTTTCTGCGCAGATATGCTTTGCAATGTTTTTTGCAAAACGATCTTCCCCGTAGTCTCTTATTATCCTGTAAAGCTGTGCTTCCGTATATCCGTTCACAACATCTGCGGCGCTTAAAGGTGCCTCGGCATCCATCCTCATATCAAGCGGAGCATCAACCATATAGGAAAAACCCCGGTCTTTTGTATCAAGCTGATAAGAAGACACCCCAAGGTCGAGCAATATGCCGTCGACTCCGTTTATGTCAAGCTCCTTCAGAATATTTTTTATCTCAAAAAAATTATTTTTAACGAAAGTTATCCTGTCCTTAAAGGCTTCCAGCTTCTTTTGTGCAGCCTCTAAGGCCTCCCTGTCTCTGTCAATGCAGATAAGTCTTCCGTTTCCCTTAAGTCTTTTTGCTATTTCTCCGGAATGTCCGCCTCCGCCGGTAGTCCCGTCGACATATATCCCGTCCGGCTTTGTAAAAAGGCTCTCTATGGTTTCATCAAGCAGTACCGGTATATGCTTAAATCCCTCACCTCCGCCATTCATAGCGACAATCCGAGCTCTCTGAACTTGGAAGTGATATTGCTGATATTAGTAAGCTCTTCTCCCTTATATTTCTTTCTGTCCCATATTTCTATGCGGCTGCCCACTCCGGTAAGCGTCAACTCCTTTTCAAAGCCCGCATATTCCCTGAGCGGCGGGGCAACAAGTATCCTTCCCTGCGAGTCAAAGGTCCCCTCCATGGCCGAGCCCAGAAAGAATCTTTGTATCTGCCTGCTCTCTTCCATATCGATGGGGAGCGAGTCGATCTTTTCCTCAAAGGCTTCCCACGCCTCATAATCATAGACATAGAGGCAGTTATCTATTCCCTTGGTTATGATGCAGCCTTCTCCGAGCTGCTCACGATACTTCGTCGGGAATATGAGTCTGCCCTTGGCATCGATCGTATGATTGTATTCTCCGAGGAACCTCTTTGACAATCTCTCCACCTTGCTCCACTTTCATTTAAATTACCACCACAATTCTCCACCCAAGTGCCATTCTATATCAAATAATGTGAATTTGCAAGATAAAATGCCTGATTTGGTCAAAAAAATACACCGGAAAAATGTTGTTTTCCGGTGTATTTCCATATTTTGTGGTGTGCTGCAGGATCGGCTCCAGATGTAGATCCCTATCCTATGAGCTGGATTTTTTTAATCTTTTATATTGTATAACCGCAATTACTGCAGCCGCCGTGATCATACCAACCGCCACGACCATCGATACCGGGATGCGGGTATTGCCTATATAAAGCCTGTCGGTACGGATATATTCTATCCAGAAGCGCCCTATACCGTAGCCCGCTATATATAGGCAGAATATCTCTCCCGGAAAATGCTTATGCTTCCTGTAGAAAAAGAGGATGATAAGAAGTCCGAGATTCCAGAGGCTTTCATACAGAAAAGTCGGGTGAACCTGTATGTAATTTGTCCCTTCAAGTATCGTTTCGGCAAGTGCCGGGGATATGTCCCTCGCTCTTACAGCCTCTATCGGAAGACGCATTGCAAAGATGTTGTCCGCATATCCTCCGAATACCTCCCTGTTAAAAAAATTACCCCAGCGCCCTATAAGCTGCCCCGCAAGGAAGCCGAGTGAGATCGAATCAAATATCTCAAAAAAAGAATCCTTCTTTATCCTCGAATACACATATACCGTGGCTATGGCACCTATAACCCCGCCGTATATAGCAAGTCCCCCCTGCCTTATATTAAGCACCGAAAGCGGATCATCCTTATAGCTTTCCCAGTAAAAAATGACATAATAGATCCTTGCTCCAAGGATTCCAAGCGGTATGCCCCAAAGCGCCACATCCCATATCGTATTCCCGTCAAGACCGCGGGAGCGCCTGTCATAATCGGCAAGCATAAGTCCTATGAGCATTCCGGATGCTATCACGACACCGTACAAAGCTATCCTGAAGCCGAATATGTAAAATTCCTTCGGAACATCTGTAAGATAGATCCCCAGATTCGGAAATGCTATATCGCCTGCCTGCATCATACGTTAAACCTGAAAAGAATTATATCGCCGTCTTTGACAACATATTCCTTTCCCTCCATACCGACGAGGCCCTTTTCCTTTGCTGCCGTCATTGAACCGCATTCCATCAGTTTATCATAGGGTATGACTTCCGCTTTAATAAAGCCGCGTTCAAAGTCTGTGTGGATCTTTCCCGCTGCCTGAGGTGCTTTTGTGCCTTTCTTTATCGTCCATGCCCTTGATTCGTCCTCGCCGCAGGTGAGGAAGGATATGAGACCCAGAAGCTCATAGCTTGCCTTTATCAGCTTGTCAAGCCCGGATTCCTTCACGCCGAGATCCTCCAGAAACGCTGCTTTATCGTCATCGTCCAGCTCGGATATCTCCTGCTCTATCTTGGCGCAGACCACAAACACTTCGCTGTTTTCTTCCTTTGCAAATTCACGGACCTTCTTTACGCCCTCATTTGACGCACCGTCATCCGCAAGGTCCTCTTCGCTTACATTTGCCGCATATATTACCGGTTTTCCCGTAAGGAAAGAGAATTCCTTTAAAAGCTTTTCCTCATCCTCATCCGCCGGCTCATATGCCTTTGCCGGTTTTCCGGCTTCCAAAAGCTCCTTTATATTCTTTAAGAGATTTTCCTCCTTCTGGTATTCCTTTTGCGTCCTTGCCACCTTGCTGACCTTTGAAAGCCTTCTTTCAAGCACTTCAAGATCCGCAAAGATAAGCTCAAGATTTATCGTCTCGATATCCCTTAACGGGTCCACCGAACCGTCCACATGAACCACGTTCGTATCTTCAAAGCAGCGCACCACATGCACTATCGCATCCGTTTCCCTGATATTTGCAAGGAACTGGTTTCCCAATCCCTCACCCTTTGAAGCTCCTTTTACAAGTCCCGCGATGTCCACAAATTCGATGACCGCATGCGTCACCTTTTTTGAATCATACATCTTTCCGAGACGGTCCACCCGCTCATCGGGTACCGAAACCACCCCCACATTCGGGTCAATGGTGCAAAACGGAAAGTTCTCTGCTGCTGCCCCTGCCTTTGTCAGACAGTTAAAAAGTGTACTCTTCCCCACATTGGGGAGACCGACGATTCCTAGTTTCATACTTCCTCTACATCTCCTTTATTTTCAAGTGTTTCCGGACTTTGGCTCAGCGTTTTACGCCATTTTTTACGCCATCTGCTATCAACTTATATCGGCTTTTAATGACTTATATAAGGAA
>JAGBOJ010000018.1 GCA_017633935.1 Lachnospiraceae bacterium
AGGTTCTAAGTTACTAAGAGAGGTGGATATGAAGGTTATTGTTACGGGCGGCACCGGTATGGTGGGCTCTCATTTTATGAAAAGCTATAAAGACGAAGGAGCGGAGGTTTACGGGATCGCAAGAAACAGCGCTTCAAGCCGCATGGCTGCCGTACAGGATGATTCGGTCATCCGCTGCGACATTCTTGAACGCGACGCTTTGATGAAGATATTTATGGATATCCGGCCGGATGTTATAATCCATATGGCAGCGCAGGCATTTAACGGGGATTCGTGGAACTGTGAATATGTGACCCATATGACCAATTATCAGGGTACGCTTAATGTGCTTTATTGCGCCAAAGCCCTTATGGATCAGGGAAAGGATGTGCAGGTACTGCTTGCCTGCTCGTCTGCGGAATACGGAAATATAACACCTGAGGACTGCCCGCTTAAGGAAGAAAGACTGTTAACTCCCTGGACACCCTACGGGGTATCAAAGGTCGGTGTGGAGATGCTCGGAAGGCAGTACTTTCTTAATTACGGCTTAAAGGTGTTCTTACCGAGGATGTTCATCCATGTGGGTACCGGACATCCGCCCGCAACGGCGATCCAGAATTTTGCGAGGCAGCTTGCGCTTATTAAAAATGGAGTGATAAAACCCGAGATACATGTGGGAAATCTTGAAACAGCGCGTGATTTCATTGATGTGCGTGACGGTGTAGCGGCAATGAGACTTTTAATGAAAAACGGAAAGCCCGGAGAGCCGGTGAATATCTGCAACGGAGTGGCAGTAAAGATCAGTACGATACTGGATATGCTTGTTGAGATCTCCGGCACCGAGGCAAAGGTGATCTCCGATAAAAAGCTTTTCAGACCTGCCGATGAGCCGCTCCTTTTAGGAGACGATACAAAGATCAGAGCGCTTGGCTATGAGAGAAAATACAGTATGAGGCAGACACTCGAGGATGTGTTTGCTGACTGGATGTCAAGAGTGTAGTTAAAAAGAGGAGAATATGTCATGAGAAAAAACAGGGTTCTTGTTACCGGCGGAGCGGGCTTTTTGGGCTCCCACTTATGTGACAGACTGATAAAAGACGGAAATGACGTTGTCTGCGTGGACAATCTTTTCACCGGCAGTAAGGATAATATAAGACATCTTCTTGATAATCCGTATTTTGAGTTTATCAGGCATGATGTGATACAGCCGATCTATGTGGAATGCGATCAGATATATAATCTTGCCTGTCCGGCAAGCCCTATCCAGTATTCGCGTGATCCCATATATACCACCAAGACCTCGATTTACGGGGCCTTCAATGCCCTCGGTCTTGCAAAACGTACCAAAGCAAGGATATTGCAGACCTCTACCTCTGAGGTATACGGAGATCCCGAGTGCAGCCCCCAGCCTGAAAGCTACAGGGGATGCGTAAATACCATCGGTCCGCGTTCCTGCTATGATGAAGGGAAAAGAGTGGCTGAGACCCTCTTCTTTGATTATCACAGGATTCACGGCGTGGATATCAAGGTGATGAGGATATTTAATACCTACGGTCCGAGAATGGATATAGGAGACGGCAGGGTGGTCTCAAACTTTATCGTACAGGCTTTAAGGGGAGAGGATATCACGATCTACGGTGACGGAAGCCAGACAAGAAGCTTCTGCTATGTCGATGACCTTATAGAAGGAATGGTAAGGCTGATGAACAGCCGTGACGGTTTTACGGGACCGGTAAATATCGGAAACCCCGGGGAATTTACAATTAAGGAATTGGCCGAGATAGTGATAAGGCTTACGGGCTCATCATCAAAGCTTGTGTATGAGGAGCTTCCCAAGGACGATCCCACACAGAGAAAGCCGGATATCTCGCTGGCTCAAAAGGAGCTTTCGTGGAGTCCGACAATACAGCTTGAAGAAGGGCTTTTAAAGACGATAGACTATTTTAAGACGGCTCTTAAGGAATGGAAAAAATAATGGACTGGATCAAAAGCGGAGATGAGACGACGCTTGAGGAATATTTTGAAAGACGGCTCGGACCGCTTGAAGACATAGACAGGGATTATGATTTTAATGTGCCGGGAATTGCGGATTTCATTGAATATATTAAAACGCACGGCTCCGATGAATATATCGTCATAGGCGATTACGACACTGACGGCATTACGGCAACCGCGGTGATGAAGATAGGTCTGGAGCAGTATTTCAGGCTTAAGGGGGTAAATAAAATTATTTCGTACAGGCTTCCGAAGCGCTTTTCGGAAGGGTACGGCATTTCCGCACCGGTGATAGAGGATATCCCCGGGGGCTCTACGGTTATAACTGTGGATAACGGTATAGCGGCTATTGATGAGATAAAGGTGTTAAAGCAAAGGGGCAATAAGGTATTGTTAACAGATCACCATCTTCCGGTCGTGATCGATAAAAAAAACGTCCTGCCGCCTGCGGACATTCTTATCGATCCGCATGTGGACGATGAGGGATTTGAGGATTACTGCGGTGCCGGACTTGCATATAAGATAATGAAAAGGCTTCTGCCCGAAGATGACCCGGTGCTGCCGCTTCTTAACGCTTATGCGGCGATCGGCACAGTCTCGGATGTGGTACCTCTTATAAAGGAAAACCGCGCAATAGTAAAGTCGGGGCTTGAAGTCTTAAACGGACGCAGAGGGATTTTGACAAGAGGACTTAAGGCTTTGATAGCCGGACTAAAGCTTGGTGAAAAGGAAATCGAAAGTGATGATATCGCCTTTTATATCGCTCCGGCACTGACAGCAGTTTCGAGACTTTTCGATTCGGGGGCGCAAAATGCGTTACTGACGATAATAGATAATTCGCGGGAGACGGCAGCAAAAAGAGCGGAGGCTCTTATCTCGGAAAATGAGCGCAGAAAGAGGGCCGTGGAAAAGGCAATGAAGGAAGCAGACGGTATCCTTAAAGGAAAAGAGCTTAGGTTTCCGGTGATGCTGAAGCTTTCAGCGGGAGAGGGCATTATCGGACTTGTGGCATCAAAGCTGTGTGACAGATACAGGGCACCGGCTATAGTTTTTACGGAAAACGAATATGCTTCAAATGAGCTTAAGGGATCTGCAAGGAGCACAAAGGACTGTCATATTAAAGAGCTTTTTGACAGGCACAGAGAGCTTTTTATGCAGTACGGAGGTCATGCGGGGGCTGCGGGCTGTACCGTTAAAAATGAGGATTTTGAAAAATTAAAGGCTGAGCTTAAAGAAGACCTTAAAGATTATAAGCCTTCGGGCAGGGTGTACGATCTTGAGCTTTCTCCCGAAAATGCAATGGGGACCATAGACGAGCTTAAAAAATACAAGCCCTTCGGGGAGGGCAACAGGGAGCCTGTCTTTCATATAAAGGAGAAAGCGCTTTACTGCTCTCTTATGGGAAAGGATGAAGAGCATATAAAGTTCGGCTTTAACGGGGTTGATGTCGTAGCCTTCAGACAGTCGGAAAGTATAGAGCCCGTAAAGAGAAAACCCGGGGTAACGGTAGACGCTTTCGGCAGGCTTTCCGTGAATGTTTTTAAGGATATAAGCAGGGCACAGATGATCGCTGATGATATTTACGCAAAATAAGTAACTGTAAACAGAATTACCTTTTGCTTTTGCAAAGCTTTCGGCAGGGTATCGTAAGAAAGGAGTATTTCCATGAAAATGTTGTTTTATGCCGCAAAGACATATGATAAAAAATCCTTTGATCCTGAGCTTTCGGATTTTCCCGATATAGAGATCGAATATATAGAGCATGAGCTGGACCCCAGATCGGCTCTTCTTGCAAAGGGCTATGAAGCTGTGTGTGCGTTTGTAAGTGCCGATGTCGGGGAAAAGACTCTGCAGGTGCTTAAGGATGCGGGAGTAAAGGCCGTACTTATGCGCTGTGCCGGCTTTAACAATGTGGACGCAAAAAAGGCTGAGGAGCTTGGCATTGCGGTAAAAAGGGTTCCGGCTTATTCGCCCGAGGCTGTTTCCGAGCTTGCGATGGCTCTTGCGCTCGCTGTAAACAGAAGGCTCTATAAGGCCTATAACAAGGTGCGCGAAAACGATTACAGCCTGAAGAATCTCCGTGGTGTAAATATGCGCGGAAAGACTGCGGGAATAGTGGGCACGGGAAAGATCGGGGCTTATATGTGCGAGCAGTGCAGGGGCTTCGGCATGAAGGTCATAGCCTATGACCTTTATGAAAATGAGAGCTTAAAGGACTATGTGACTTATGTGACATTAGATGAGCTTTTTGAAAGGAGCGACCTTATCTCGCTTCATTGTCCGCTGCTTGACAGTACTTATCATATGATAAATATAGATACCATAAAGAAGATGAAGGACGGTGTTATTCTTGTAAATACTTCAAGAGGGGCGCTCATCAGCACAAATGACCTTATCGAGGGTATCAGGATGAATAAATTCCTCGGGGTCGGACTTGATGTGTACGAAGAGGAGACCGGAAATGTATACGAGGACAGGTCCGATGACATAATGGAGCATTCCGTGACCTCGCGTCTTCTTTCCTTCCCGAATGTGATGATAACCTCCCATCAGGGATTTTATACAATGGAGGCGCTTTCAGCCATAGCCCGGACTACGCTGCAGAATTTTATGGATGTAATAAACGGTAAACATACACAGAATGATATATATTGATAACACAACCCGGTCCTGCGCAGATCATAATTGGTTAAAATTCAGTCCCGGGCCACGATAGGTAAGCTTGCTGATGACGGCGAGTGGCTACGGGTCAATATACTTTGACCATAATTGGGGAAATATTGCTCTGCCACCGGCGCATTATAGTTCGTATATAATTATATGATAACAGCGTCAAAAGGTCGTGCAGCGCAGCAATCTGACATTATCAGGACTTTTGATGCACATATCATACTGTGGGTGATTTGCGTGTTATGTAAACCTTGAAAAAAGCTAAGGATTATAAAAAAAGGAGTAAAAATGTCTCAGATCTTGGATGAAGAATTTCTGGATAATGTTTCCGGCGGAGCGGGGAATGTAAGATACGGAATGGAGGATGATCCGCTGTATAAAAGGTTTTCCGCCTTCTGGGAGAATAAAAAGGAGAAAGACTCGTCTTCGGGTATGAATTCACGGGCAGAATTTCTGAATACCTTCAAAAACTGGGTAAGTGACGGTGTTCCGGAGGATATAGCAGGGTGGTATAAGAGTCTTAAAGCATAAATATGATATGGGCAGTTTTGCTTCTGCTTTCCGCATCAGCCTTTGGTGCGGTGATGATATTTGAACGAAGGTCTGTTTTAAGCGGCTTTCTGCTGCTTTGTACGGTGGTAATGTCCGGAGTCTTTCTGCTGTCGATGGCACAGCGCTATCCGGACTGGTTTTCCGTACATATTTTTGCGCATATTCTGCTGGATATGGAGCTTATAATACTTGCGATCCTGCTTGTAGCCTATCCTCTGGTCATGATACCTGTTTTTTTTGTTGAGGGCATTATCCTCATAAAGCGCGAAGGGGCGAGGTTTAAGAATGTACTGTCTCTTGGGCTGGCAGCGGCGCTTCTTATGTTTGACATTATTTTCCCGTTTATTTTCGATCTTAATAAAAGAGGGATAATGACCTATATCTACTGGTATCTTACGCTTATATCGCTTTATTTTATCATACAGCTGAGCTCGTTTTTTATATCGAATTTTTTAAATCTCATCCATTTCAAGAAAAACCACGGCTTAAGCCACATCATAGTTTTGGGCTGCGGACTTTCGGGAACAAAGCCGACTCCCCTCCTTAAAGCAAGGATAGATAAGGGGATAGAGGTATATAAAAATAATCCCGGCTCAAAGCTTGTTTTTTCCGGAGGACAGGGGAGCGATGAGCAGATACCCGAAAGCCATGCGATGGCCGAATACGCATTATCGGCAGGTGTAAAAAGCGGAGATATCATAAAAGAGGACAGATCGAAAAATACGATAGAAAACCTGAGGTTTTCAAACAGTCTTATAAAAGAGGATTTAAAGGGAGATATTGCCCGCACGGCACTTGTGACGAGCAGTTATCACGTGATCCGGTCTCTTATCATAACAAGACGGCTGAAAATGCCCTGTATCGGATATGGGGCAAAGACCAGATTCTATTTTTCCTTAAATGCGTTTTTGCGCGAATATATCGGGTATTTCAGGGACAGCAGGGTGACACGCCTTTTGCATCTGGCTTTACTGACCCTGATCTATCTGATATTTGTGGCGCACATCATAAAATGAAAAAATCTCCGAATAAAAAACTCTCGCCCTTTTTTCTTTTCATATGATGATTTTTGTGTTAAATTATTTTAGGAGCATAACGCTTGCGCTTCGCCGACTGTTCAATTTATATATGAACAGATCCTTAGGCGGATTGCGTGTGCAGGGATTTGTTTTCAAAGAACGTAATCCTGAAAAATATAAAAAAGAGGCAGGGAGATTATGAGCACTGAAATGGAAAAAAATTACGATCCCAAGGGTATGGAGGAGAGGATCTACAATAAATGGCTTGAAAAGAAATATTTTCATGCCGAGGTCGATCACTCAAAGAAGCCCTTTACTATAGTCATACCGCCGCCGAACATCACGGGGCGTCTGCATATGGGACATGCACTCGATGAGACCATGCAGGATATACTGATCCGTTTTAAGAGGATGCAGGGATATAATGCCCTCTGGCAGCCGGGTACCGATCATGCGAGCATAGCCACGGAGGTGCGTATCACCGATGAGCTTAAAAAAGAAGGGATAGACAAGCACGAGCTGGGAAGGGAAAAATTCCTTGAGCGTGCATGGGACTGGAAAAAGGAGTACGGCGGAGTCATCGTTGATCAGCTTAAAAAGCTGGGCTCGTCCTGCGACTGGGACAGGGAGCGCTTCACGATGGACGAGGGCTGCAACAGGGCTGTAAAGGAGGTCTTCTGCAGGCTTTATGACAAAAAGCTCATCTACAAGGGGCAGAAGATCATAAACTGGTGTCCGGTGTGTCTTACGACCATATCGGATGCCGAGGTGGAATACGAGGATCAGAAAAGCCATCTGTGGCATATTAAATATCCGATAATCGGCACAGAGGACTTTCTGGAATTTGCCACGACCCGTCCCGAAACCATGCTCGGAGATACGGCGATCGCGGTAAATCCCGATGATGACAGGTATAAGGGGCTTATCGGAAAGAAGGTAATGCTCCCGATCATGAACAGGGAAATGCCTGTTGTGGCGGATTCCTATGTGGATATGGAATTCGGAACCGGCGTTGTAAAGATCACTCCCGGACACGACCCTAACGACTTTGAGCTCGGGAAGCGTCACGACCTTCCGATCATAAACATAATGAACGATGACGGCACCATAAACGAAAACGGCGGAAAATATGCCGGAATGGACCGTTATGAGGCGCGCGAGGCGATAGTAAAGGAGCTTGACGGTATGGGTCTTCTTGTAAAGATAGAGGATTACACCCATAATGTCGGCACCCACGACCGGTGCGGCACCACGATAGAGCCTCTTGTAAAGCAGCAGTGGTTCGTTAAGATGGATGAGCTTATAAAGCCTGCCGTAAATGCCGTTAAGAATAAGGAGATACGCCTTATCCCGGAGAGTATGTCAAAGACCTACTATAACTGGACCGATAATATAAGGGACTGGTGCATTTCAAGGCAGCTCTGGTGGGGGCACAGGATACCGGCTTACACCTGCCCGGACTGCGGCGAGCTCATCGTAAGCAGGGACACTCCGGAAAAATGTCCGAAATGCGGGAATACGAATCTCAAGCAGGATGAGGATACGCTTGATACATGGTTTTCCTCGGCACTGTGGCCTTTTTCAACCTTAGGCTGGCCCGAGGAGACAGAGGAGCTTAAATATTTTTATCCGACGGATGTGCTCGTGACGGGTTATGATATCATCTTTTTCTGGGTAATAAGGATGATCTTTTCGGGCTATGAGCAGATGGGAAAGGAACCCTTTAAGACAGTGCTCTTCCACGGGCTTGTGCGGGATGAGCAGGGCAGGAAGATGTCGAAGTCGTTAGGCAACGGAATAGATCCTCTCGAGGTCATAGATAAGTACGGCGCGGATGCCTTAAGATTTACCCTGATCACCGGAAACGCTCCCGGAAACGATATGAGGTTTTCGTATGACAGGGTGGAGGCGTCAAGGAATTTTGCCAATAAGATATGGAATGCGTCCCGGTTCGTAATGATGAATCTGGGCGGCTTTGAGATAAAAAAAGCAAAGGAAGACGAATTAAGGATAGAAGATAAGTGGATACTTTCAAGGATGAATTCCACCGTTAAGGAAGTTACCGAGAATATGGAAAAATACGAGCTCGGTATCGCCGCGGCAAAGATCTATGACTTTATCTGGGACGATATCTGCGACTGGTATATAGAGATGGTAAAGCCGAGACTTTGGGGGAATGATGTAAGCGCAAAGAATGCCGCGCTGTATACCTTAAAGAATGTGCTTACCGCCGCATTAAAGCTGCTGCATCCTTATATGCCCTTTGTCACAGAGGAGATATACTGTACCTTAAGAGAGGCGACAAAGGATGATGAAATGCCCGAATCCGTGATGATATCGGAGTTTCCGGTTTATACGGAGGAATATGCGTTTACCAAAGAGGAGAAGGATGTCGAGCTTGTAAAGGAAGCCGTAAGGGGTATAAGAAATGTGAGGGCTTCGATGAATGTCGCTCCCTCAAGAAAGGCAGACCTTACAGTGGTTTGTGAAAATCCGGATGTGCTGAAGGCTTTTGAGGAATCTTCGGTATTCTTTAAAAATCTGGCAAACGCTCCGGAGATGACTCTTAAAAGCGATAAGAACGGCATTCCCGATGATGCGGTATCGGTGGTGATCACAAATGCGGTTATCTATATACCGCTTGCGGAGCTTGTTGACTTAAAGGAAGAAAAAGCAAGGCTTGAAAAGGAAGTGAAGAGGCTTGAAGGAGAATTAAAGCGTTCAAACGCTATGCTCTCAAATGAAAAATTCTTAAGCAAGGCACCTGAGGCGAAGATAAACGAGGAAAAAGAAAAGCTCAAAAATTATGAAAAGATGATGGAAGAGGTAAAGGAAAGACTTTCATTATTGAATTAAGCATTTCAATGCAGGAGGCCGGATATGTCTGATGGGAATGAAAGAAGACTTAAGGGTGCGATCTCTCTGAAAAACAAGGATATGGAGGCGTGGCTGAGGCTTGAAAAGCCCGATGACGGCGGGCAGTACACCTATGCGGAGGTTCAGGAGCTTTTAGACAAAATGGGCGTGGTCTTCGGTGTGAATTCCTCGAGGATCTCTGCAATGATCCAGAAGGGCATCTACGGGAGAGAGGTGCTCGTTGCCAGCGGACGACCCGCAGAAGAAGGGGCAGACGGATATTATGAATACATTTTCGATATGGAGACGAATAAGAAGCCTGCCATAAGGGATGACGGCTCGGTTGATTATGCCAGTGTAAACGTGATAACCTGCGTGAATGCCGGAGATATAATCGCGATGTACCATCCTGCGGTAAAGGGAAAGGCCGGGTCGACGGTAAAAGCAAAGATAGTGCCGGCAAAGCCGACAAAGGAGTTAAAGCCGCTGTATCCGGTGCATGTAACCTACAATGCCGAAAATATGATCTATCGTGCCGATATGGACGGAAGGGTTGAGCTTACAAAGACCCAGATAAAGATCACTGATGTGCAGGAGTATACGGACGATATAGATAATGTCCACGGAGACGTTGTATTTAAGGGAGACGTTATAATCCACGGAAACGTTGCTCCGGGTGTAAAGATAATAGCCACCAAGAGTGTGACCATCGATAAGGCCATAGAAATGTCGGATATCGAGGCCGGAGAGGATGTACTGATTCGCGGCGGCATCCTTGGAAACGGTAAATGCAGGATCAGGGCAAAGGGGAGTCTTAAGGCCGATTTCATCGAATATGCCGAGATTGATGTGGACGGTGACATCGAAGCAAATTACATACTTGACAGCAGGGTAAACGCAAAGGGGACGATCACCGCCACGGGTAAGACCGGAACGATCCTCGGCGGAAATGTCTACGGGATGATGGGCATAAATACGATGATAGCCGGAAATGATGTGGGAGTTAAGACGATAATCGCAGCCGGTATAAGGGACAGTGTCTATCAGGCAAAATATGCCATAGAAAGGCAGATAAAGGCAGGCGAAGAGATATTAAAAAGCATGGAAGCAAAGGAAGAGGAGCTTGAAAGAAGCATCAGGCTCGGGACGGCAAGCGAGGTGGAGGAAAAGCAGAAGGCCGGGCTGGTAAAGACTAAGATCGAAAGAAAAGCGGGCTTAAGCGGACTTAAAGCACAGCTTCAGGAAATGCAGGAAATGTTTGAAAGATGTAAGGACAGCAAAATCTATGTCGAGGATTCGGCATATGCCGGTACCGTAGTCCAGCTTGACGACCAGCAGATGACGATAGATGAAGAACCGAAACGCAGAGTGGAATTTAAAAAGGACAGTGAAGGCAGACTGATAATGAGAGGCGTTACAAATTATGCTTGAAAGGCTGTCGCCGGCGCACCTTCAGCCTGAGTGCGTTTTATGTCTGACAGGTTGTTTTTTAAGCTTTCTTTGAAATGCCGGTGCCTTATGGCAGTAAAGGTTTTTTTGCATATTGAGCATAAATAAAATAAAGGGTATATGCGGATATGATAGATTTTGAGGAAGAATTGAAAAAATTTCATCCATCGCTTGAGGTGGAGGATGCAGAGGATCATATACACAATACGGATGTCATTGATGTGGTTGATCTGATGATACAGCTTGCGGAAGCAAGACGCAACGAGGAATAAAGATCTTATGAGATGCTTTAATTGCGGCGCCGTGCTTACCGAAAACGATTTTTGTACAAACTGCGGCGAGGATGTCAGGATATACAGAAGAATAATGCGCCTGTCGAATATGTATTATAACGACGGGTTAAACAAGGCCCAGGTGCGGGATCTGTCCGGCGCTGTTGAATCGCTGCGCCAAAGCTTAAAGTGCAACAGAAACAATATCGAAGCAAGAAATCTCTTAGGGCTTGTTTATTACGAGATGGGAGAGGCTGTGGCAGCGCTTTCGGAGTGGGTCATAAGCAAAAACCTCAAGCCTGAGAAGAATGTGGCTGATGATTTCTTATCCGATGTGCAGGGGAATCCCACAAGACTTTCGGGTATAAACCAGTCGCTTAAAAAATATAATCAGGCATTGTCCTACTGCTATCAGGAGAGCTTTGATCTGGCTATAATCCAGTTAAAAAAGGTTCTCCAGATGAATCCGAACCTGATAGTTGCATATCAGCTTTTGGGACTCCTGTACTTAAAAAACGGTGATTATCCAAGGGCCAGACGGACGCTTGAAAGAGGAATAAAGATAGATAAGAATAATACCCAGCTCTTAAGCTATCTTCAGGAGGCAAAGTCTGCCATTGAAGAAAGCGAGGCGGTCGCAGTCGGTTCATCAAGAAAAAGCGGACACAAGACGAGGGCATCAAGCGAGTCCATAGTATATAAGAGCGGAAACGAGACTATAATCCAGCCTCTTAACACACCGGAAAAAAGCGGCTCGTCGGCGTTTCTTAATATCCTTATAGGACTCGGCGTGGGAATGGCTCTTATGTGGTTTTTAGTGCTTCCGGCGAGGGTCAGGACCGCCGGAAACAGCGCGCAGGAGGAGATACAGAAGGTCAGCAACGAGCTGACGGAAAAAAGCGCCGATATAGATGAGCTGAATAAGCAGATAGCGTCACTTACGCAGGATAATACAGATCTGAACGCGACGGTTGAAAAGCTTTCGGGAGGTGACGGACTGGCTGAAAAATATGATATACTTTTTAAGGCGGCCCTGAATTATGTGCAGAATCCCGAGGATGTGATAAATACCGCGGATATGCTTAAATCCCTTTCAAATGAAGCAACGGAGGGAGACGATGCCGCGGGACTTGAATATTCGGAAGCATTCACGGCTTTGTACGATTTCTTAAAGGGAGATGTTTTTGCAAAGGCTGCCGCGGAATATAAGGACAAGGGAATGGAGGCCTATAATTCCGAAGAGTACCAGACGGCTGCCGATAACCTTAACCCGGCATTTGAACTTGATCCCACAGATGACAGTGTGCTTTATTATCTGGCATCTGCCTACAGGAGTATGGAGGATTCGGACAAGGCCACAGAGCTTTACAGCCAGCTTGTAAATAATTTTCCCGATTCGGAATTTGTGGAACAGGCAAGGGGTTATTTAAGAAACGGTGCAGTGGATGAAACGGCTGCAAATAATAACGGAAACGGTAACGGTAATGCCGAGGCAGCGGGTGCTGCGGATGCGGCGGCTGCGCTTCCGGATATAAATGCACTGCCGCAGGAAAATACTGCCACGCAGGATGCGGCGGCAGATGCACTGCAGGAGGCGTTAAATGCGCAGTAAAGTACTGTCCAAAAATGAACTTCATAATCTGCTTGTCTTTTTCTGCGACGGCACGGAGTGGGATTTAAGCTGCATAGCCTGCTGTGCGCTCTCATCCCGCCTTGTACTTTCGAAGAAAAATCCTGCGTATAATGTTAAAGGTTATTTATGAACAGCTTATGAGGGGCAGTATAAAAAACATAAAGAAAGAGGAGAATAAAAATGGCAGAGACAATGGATGATTACAAAAAGGAGATCGATGAGTCGATCGAACGCTTAAAAAACGGTGATGTGATGAGCGGAAAGGTTGAAAGCGATGAAGAGGCGGTAAACGAGGCAGCATGGGAGCACATGAAGGAGCTTAAGGACAGCGCCGAAGAATTTGAAGTAAAGATCGGAGGCATGGTAAACGGCGGACTCATCGCTTATGTGGAGGAGATCAGGGGCTTTATCCCCGCTTCGCAGATTTCCCTTGATTTTGTGGAAAATCTTGAGGAATATCTCGGAAAGACCCTTAAGGTCAGGGTCATTACCGTGGATAAGAACAGAAAAAAGCTTGTGCTCTCGGCAAAGGTCATATTAAAGGAGCAGGCTGACAAGGCGCTTGAAGAAAAGAAGAGCAGGATAAAGACCGGTGATATCGTGACGGGAAAGGTGGAAACACTGATGCCCTACGGTGCGTTTATAGATCTCGGAGACGGAGTTTCGGGACTGGTGCATATCTCAAGGATCTCAAACGAGAGGATAAAGCATCCGGGAGTAAAGCTCAAGGAGGGCGAGGAGGTTACGGCAAAGGTTGTTGAGATAAAGGACGGAAAGATATCTCTTTCGATCAGGGCGCTTCTTGAGGACAGTGAGGAGAGCACGGAAGAAAGGGTTGAAATCCCCAAAGCCGAGGAGCTTACGACAAGCATGGGAGCTCTCTTAAAGAATATAAAGCTGTAACGGATCAAATAAAAGCAGACCGGTATTCATGCGGGTCTGCCGGGGAAAGATCCAAAAAAATGATCGAAAACGGAGTTATTTATGAGTATCAGGATCGTTGGTGACAGTTGTCTTGAATTTCCGGATGAATTAAGTAAAAGTGTGACCTGTCTGAGGGTACCGCTTACAATCACTGTTGAGGATAAGGTCATAGTCGATGACGAGACCTTCATACAATCAGAGCTGTTAAAGGCTATAGAAAAGAGTAAGCACGGGGCAAAGTCTGCCTGCCCCTCGCCCGAGAGATTTATGCAGGCGTATGACGGGGAGGAGGACTGGATCTTCGTGATCACGCTCTCGGCGGATCTGTCGGGGTCTTATAATTCCGCCATGCTCGCAAAAAATCTGTTCCTTGAAGAGCACGGCGACAAAAAGGTATATGTTTTTAATTCAAAGTCTGCCTCGGGGGGCGAGGCTCAGGTCGCTCTTAAGATAAAGGAGCTCTATGATGCAGGGTGTTCCTTTGAGGAGATCGTTGAAAAGACCGAGGAGCACATTGATGATACCAGAACGTATTTTGTGCTGGAGTCCTTGGAGGAGCTCAGAAAAAACGGGCGTCTTTCCCGTCTTAAGGCGATGGCTGTAAATACGCTCAACTTAAAACCGATCTGTGCCGGAGATAACGGAAGCATTGCCCAGCTCGGTGTCGCGAGGGGAATGAAAAAGGCGCTTTCAAAGATGATAGAGATTTCCCTTGACAGCGTGGGTAATACGACTAAGGACAGGATACTTATCATCAATTACTGCAACTGTGAAGAAAGAGCAAAAGAGGTGCTTGCGGAATTTACGGCGGAGGCGGAGTTTAAGAAAACGATGCTGATACCGACTGCGGGCATAAGCTCGCTTTATGCCGAAGACGGCGGGATAATAGTTACGATGTAAAGCTCCCACGCTTTTTTGATGCGTGATTTATTGAAGATATTGAATTTCAGAACGGCATTGTCGCTCATCTTAAAGGAATTTCCGTTACGGGAGATCACGTGCTTTAAGTTTATCGTCGTCTTCGCATCGAGATCCAGAAACATCCTCCGGTCAAGAAAGTGCCCGATCTGCTGCAGGCTTTCACTTAAGTGAAAGGTTCTGTCGCCAGTAAGAGCCACTATCGTGTAATATTTCTGCGCCCTTAAATATATTATCTCATCGGGTTCGACGTAGATCGTATCTTTTTCACCGCGCAGCTCTATGCGTGGAGCCTGCTTTTCCTTATGCTTATATGCGATATCTATAAGCTCTGAAAAATGCTTCTGATAGAGAGGCTTTTCGATGAAGATAAAATCCTCGTGGGCTCCGTATTTTGCCTTGTAATCTATTCTTGAGGAGGCAAGGACCATCCTTCCCTTTGCGCCGTGTTCTGTAAGGTCTACGGCTGCCATCATCCCGTCCTGGGTGCTGTGGGAGATATCGATAAGAAAGAGGTCATATTTTGAACAATAGGGCAGAAGGGCATCCTTGCTGCCGTATGTGTCGAAATATATGACCTCGTTATTTTTTATGCGGACATCCCGCTCGCGGGAAAGCAGCCGCTCCGACTGCTTTCTGTCTGCGGGTTCATCGTCTAAGATCGCTATGAAAAGAGACATTATTTATCTGCTTCCTGCATTTTCATCGCGCGTACCTTTGTGGAAAGTCCGAAAAGCGTGATGAAGCCCTCGGCGTCGTGGTGATCGTAAAGGTCACCTGTAGTAAAGCTTGCGATGCTTTCATTGTAAAGAGAATAGGGTGAGCTTTCGCCTGCCTTTATGATGTTCCCTTTATAGAGCTTGAATTTAACCTCACCGGTAACATATTCCTGGGTGGAGGTGATAAAAGCGCATAAAGCCTCACGAAGAGGGGTGAACCACTTTCCTTCGTATACGGTCTGGGCAAGCTCTTCACCGATCTTGCGCTTAACCCTTAAGGTCTCACGATCAAGAATGAGCTCTTCAAGCTGCTCGTGGGCCGCATAAAGGATAGTGCCGCCGGGAGTCTCATAAACACCGCGGCTCTTCATGCCTACAACCCTGTTTTCAACGATATCAATAATGCCGATGCCGTGCTTTCCGCCAAGCTCATTTAAGGTGCGGATGATATCCGAAAGCTTCATCTTTTTGCCGTTAACGCTTACCGGTACACCCTTTTCAAAGGTCATACTTACATATTCGCCTTCTTCGGGAGCTTTTTCGGGAGATACGCCGAGCACGAGAAGCTTATCGTAATCAGGTTCGCTTGCCGGATCTTCAAGCTCGAGTCCTTCATGACTTATGTGCCAGAGATTGCGGTCACGGCTGTAGGAATTTTCGGCGGAAAACGGAAGTGTGATGCCGTGCGCCCTTGCGTAAGCTATCTCTTCCTCTCTTGACTGCATTGTCCACTTGGGGTCTCGCCATGCAGCTATTATCTTAAGATCGGGAGCAAGAGCCTTTATTCCGAGCTCAAACCTTATCTGGTCATTGCCCTTTCCGGTAGCGCCGTGGCAGATGGCCGAAGCGTTTTCCTTTCTGGCTATCTCCACCAGCCTCTTTGCGATAACGGGGCGTGCCATGGAGGTGCCGAGAAGATATTTGTTTTCGTATACGGCGTGCGCCTGCACACAGGGCAGTACATATTCGTCGCAGAATTCATCGGTCACATCCTCGATATAAAGCTTTGAAGCACCGCAGCTTTTTGCTCTTTCATCGAGTCCGGTCAGTTCCTCGCCCTGTCCGCAGTCTATACATACACAGACTACCTCATAATCATAATTTTCCTTAAGCCACGGGATGATCACTGTTGTATCAAGTCCGCCAGAGTAAGCAAGTATTACCTTTTCTTTTTCAGCCATAATTTAACTCCTCTTAAAATCCGGATCTGTGCAAAAATAACACAGCTCCTTAAAGTCTTTTTTACGAAGTATAATAATACACTGACAAAAAATATTTTTCAATATTGCTGACAGCGGTTATTATCAATATTTTTCGGGATAATATTGTGCCCCTGCACCTGAATGCTTTATACTGCGGCTTTTGTTTTTTAAATTAATAATAAGAAGAGGCTGTCCGCCAAAGTTTTTTACCGCCTGCCGGAAAACTGTGATATAATGAAATGTGCCCTTTGGCACATTTCATCCCGCCGGAAGCCTTAAGAGAATAGAAGAATACGGCAGGAAACAGCTTATATGATATAATGAAATGTGCCCTTTGGCACATTTCATCCCGCCGGAAGCCTTAAGAGAATCGAAGAATACGGCAGGAAACAGCTTATATGGATATAATGAAATGTGCCCTTTGGCACATTTCATCCCGCCGGAAGCTTTAAGAGAATCGAAGAATAAAGCAGGATAAATCTTATGTGATATTATGCAGTGGGAGTAAACATACAGGGGTTGTCGCCGGATAGAGGCATCTTAAAGGTATACGGCAGAAATACAGGCAGGACGTGTTTGATTCATCACAGATGTGGAGGGAAAAATGAAGACAAAAAAAAGAGGTTCACTTAAAAAAACACTGTTGACAAAGATCATAATCTACGTTGCGGTAATGATCGTTATCATCACACAGATAAGCATTAAGCTGGCTGCGGATAATATTGAATCCCTGACACACAATATTCTTGTAAGGGAGACAAATACCTACGCAAGTGAGATATACGGCTGGTGGAGCAGCATAGAGGAGCGTGTCAGACAGACGGCACAGGTAGTAACAAACAGTCCCCGGATGTCTCATGAGGATACGCTGAAAATGCTCCTTGAATTGACCGCAAACGATCCGGATTCGCAGGATATCTATATCGCCTACGGCAACGAAAACGTATTTCTGGACGGTTCGGGATGGATACCGGATGAAACCTTTGTATTTACGGACAGACCGTGGTATCAGGGGGCAATAAACAAGAATGGTGAAATATTTACTTCCGACCCCTATGTGGATGCATCAACCGGAAAGACCTGTCTGGCATGCTCGATTCTTTTAAGTGACGGCGTGGTACTTAGCAGCGACATAGTCTTTGATAAGGTTGCGGATATAGTAAAGAACTTCTCTTCGATCTCCGCTGATGCAAAATATTACATAGTAAATAAGGATACAAAGGATATACTGATAAGCAATGTGGAATCAAGCGTGGGACAGACCCTTGACTCAACTACCGACCCCGTGGCTTCGGGCATTTCTTCGGTATTCGGGTCTCTCAATACCTCGGCTTCAACCGATGCGGAGAGGGTACAGACCGTTAAGACAAAGGCAGGTGCCATGATGGTAACGGCAACAGACATTGAGCATACATCATGGGCTGTAGTAAGCGCGGTATCGACATCACTGCTCAGCACCAGCATCCTTAAGGTAATGGGGATCACCTTTGCAAGTGCGCTGCTTCTTCTTCTAATACTTTCGGCTCTGATCTATTACATAATCAGCAAGGCAATAAATCCGGTCAGGACCGTTACCGAGCGCATTACAGATATCAGCAAAGGTAACTTTACCGTAACCTTAGTTCCCGAGGGAAACAATGAGATCACTACCTTAAGCGAGAGCCTTAACGGCTACATAGACAAGATGAGGGCCACGCTTAACAGTCTGTCGGATATCTCCGGACAGATGAATAACCGCGCCGGTGAATGCTTTGACATTTCCCATACGATCTCGGATGCCAATGAAAATCAGGGTGAATCCATCGAAAGACTGAATTCCACATTAAACGGAATGAATGAATCGATCGAAGATATCGCAAATGCCGCGACCGAGCTTGCAGGCACATCAAGCAGGCTTGCCGAAAACGCCAAGGATGTCAGGGCACTCTGTGACGAGACCCTTGAGGCTTCCGGCAAGGGCAGGAACGAGATGAATGAAATGACAAAGAATGTAAACACATTAAACGATACGATCGTGGAGCTGACCACACTTATCAGAGCCACTGCAAAGTCGGTGGAAGAGATCACCGGTATCACGGATACGATCAATGCGATATCGGATCAGACAAATCTCCTTTCCTTAAATGCTTCCATAGAGGCCGCGCGTGCAGGAGAGGCAGGCAAAGGCTTTGCGGTAGTTGCCTCGGAGGTAGGAGCGCTTGCCAAGCAGTCATCCGATGCTACCGATACGATCAGGAAGCTTATCGATGATATCACAAGAAATATCGAGGATATCAATTCCAAGGCGGATATATGTATTTCGGATATGGAGGCCTGCATTAGCGGTGTATCGGGGGCAAACGAGTCGTTTAATACCATTTATGATGATGTGGCAAAGGCTACTGAGGGCATCACTGAGATAGCAAGCGGGATCGAAAGGATCAATGATGTGGCTATGGGCAACGCGGCTACTACTCAGGAGCAGGCATCAAATATAAACGAGGTGATAGGTTTGAGCGATATGATCGTGCAGGAGAGCAACAAGCTTCGTGAAGAGACCGGCAATATCGCAAACATATCGGAAAACCTTAACAGATATTCGGACGAGATAAATTCGGATCTCTCGCAGTATCAGTTATAAGCTATGGTGTGAAAATATTTTTTCACAGCTGTTAAAAAGAGGATATTCCGATCAGGTGCGATCAATAAAATATCATAAAGAGCCTATATAAAGAAAGGACCTGCAGCTTTACAGTCAGCTGCAGTTCCTTGTTGTAGTGCGCCTGACGGCGCACGTTTCCTGTTCTTTTGTTATTTATAAGACGCAGACTCCGGCAGTTTTTAGGCTCCGGCAGTCTTAAAAGCCTCAGCATTAAGCCTCAGTTAGCATTAAGCCTCGGTAGCATTGAGCCTCAGTTAGCATTGAGCCTCAGTTTAAAACATTAAGCCTCGGTAGCCTTAAGCCTCTCAGCGGCTTCGATGACATCTCCAACAAGAGAACGTACCTCTTCTACGATCTCACGGTTGGTCTCGGTAGTGGAAACCGTTGTTGTGGAATGAGCCGATACCTCCTCGGTAATGGCAGATACCGTCTGTATGCTCTCGACGATCTCGCTATTTGCCTCAGCAAGTCTTGCAACGATGTTTGAAAGTTCTCCGGAATCAGTACGTATTCTTCTGGCACTTTCAACTATCTTATCAAAGCTCTGGGAAGTAACACCGGCAGCCTCGTTCTGGATGCGGTTGCTTTCAACCAGCGAATTGATGGCACCTACCACCTTATTTATCTCGGAGGAAATGCCGTCTATAAGTGTGCTGATGTTGCCGGTGGCATTCTGTGTCTGACCCGCAAGATTTGATATCTCGGAGGCTACAACGGCAAAGCCTCTGCCGGCTTCTCCGGCACGCGCCGCCTCTATACTTGCGTTTAAGGAAAGAAGACTTGTCTGTGAAGCCACATTATTTATCAGCTCAACTATGGATTCCATCTGCTGTGTGGTGGCGCGCAGACCTTCAACCACGCGTACCACTTCATTTCCGGCCGCTTCGGATTCCTGAGCCTGCCTTATAAGATTTCCTATATTATCTCTTCCTTCGTGGATGGCATCTACTGTATCCTGCATATTAACGCCGATGCTTTCGGAGGTACGGGTAACATTTTCGATCTGCTTCTGGATCTCCTCGGTCTTTACGAGCTGGTTCTGAATGGATTCGGCAGAGTCGGTGGAGCCGGACTGCACCTCGTGCATGGCTGTCAGCGTTTCCTCACTTGAAAGCGCGAGCTGATCCATTTTTGAAGAAACCTCAGCCACATCATCCGCAAGCTGATGGGAAACCTCCATAATGGAATCAAGCATTTTCGAGGTTTTTTCACTGGCGGCATTTATGGTAATGATCCTGCCGGAATTTATCTTTGTGATGACCTTGTTGACCGTATAGGAAAATACGGAAATGATGATCATTATGAGGACTTCGATCTCAAGATCGGCTACAGCTCCGCCTTCCCAGTTTTTAAAGGATGCAAAGCGTATCGCGTGGATAATGGCGATCAGGGATACTCCGATACCGGTTGTAAGTGAAAGCCTCATGTCATCAAACATCGAGGTTAAAAGCACTGTAGGGATCGCATAGACAAAGACAAGAACGGTATTTGTAGTTATAAAGCAGATTATGGCATAGAAAATACCGTAACCGATGCCAATGACATGCTTAACGTAGGTCGTGTCGGGATCGCGCTTATAGAGGACCCAGCCCAGTATCATCGGAAGCAGATCGAATACCTCAACGATCGCAACCTTGTAGGGCTCAAGCTCTCCTTTTACGAGCTGTACCAGATAGGCCAAGGCAATGATGGATGTCAGCACCGTAAAAAGGATCAGTGCAGTTCGGTTTACATAAGACTCGTTTGATTCGTTTTTCATCGTCATTATCCCCCTGAATGGAAAATTATATATAGATAAACAATAACACAAATCTCACACATATACAAATGTCTTGACAGGATTTGCCGGGGAAAATAATAATATATATGACCTTTTGACCCTAACATCATAAAATAAGATAAGTGAAAAGAGGAGGACAGGGGATGGTTGAATTAAGATGGCTCGGACAGATGGGGCTTATGGTAAAAACGGGGAAGACAACGATCTGTATTGACTATTATGCAACCGATGATAAAGACAGGCAGACTCCGGTGCCTGTACCGGCAGGCGAGCTTAAAGGGATCGATGCCTTTTTGGGGACACATGATCATCTGGATCATATCGATCATGAAGCATGGAAGATCTGGGCTAAGACAGCTCCGGAGGCAAAATTCGTATTTCCAGAGCTTTTCAGGGAAAAGGTAAGAGCCGACGGGGTGGATGAAAAAAATGCTCTGGGTATGAATGCCGGAGATACCCTGCAGATAGGGGATATTACCGTGCATGCCATACCTGCCGCCCATGAGTTTTTAGATAAGGACCTTAAAACGGGATTTTACCCTTTCCTGCAATATATCATCGAGACGGAGGGCATTAAGATACATCACGCCGGTGATACGGTAAGATATGAGGGAATGCTTCCTGCAATAAAGTCCTTCGGGGATATCGATGTGCAGCTCCTTCCGATAAACGGACGTGACGCAAAGCGGTACAGTTCAGACTGTATAGGAAATATGACATTTCAGGAGGCAGCGGATCTTGCGGGAGAAACGGAAAGCAGGCTTGTGATACCGGGACATTGGGATATGTTTGCACATAACAGTGCAGATCCGGAGGAATTTAAGGCTTATCTTGATGTGAAATATAAGGGCAGGATAAAATGCATCATCCCGAAGGTGATGGAAAAGATCACAGTCGGGTAAAAAAGTAAAAAAGCCGTGACCCCAATATATAGAGTCACGGCTTTTGTTATTCCATAAACATATTTACCCTGCAGGCCGTTTTACAGGCAGTGCCTTAAAGCTCAGACCTTGAAGAAGCTTAATTCCTCTTCAAGCTGCCTTGCGATCGAGCTTAAGTTTTCGGCGCTTCCGGCAAGAACATTTACCGTAGCGTTAAGCTCCTGCATGGAGGCGGATGTTTCCTGCGTAGAAGCCGCGTTTTCTTCGGATATTGCAGAAAGCGAGCTCATTGCATCTATGATCTCATCCTTATTGGCGTTACATTCCTCGGTCAGTCCGGAGATGGTATTAACTCCGTCAACCGTGCCGGATACGCGGTCTATAAGACCCTGTATGATACCGACGGTCTCTTCGAGTACCTCAATAACCTCTTTACCAATCTCGGTCACTTCGCCGGTCTTCTCGGTGGCGTCATTTGCATGGATAAGCAGCTGGCTCATCTCATCACGGATCTCACCGGCAGTGCTTCCGCTTTCCGAAGCAAGCTTGCCGATCTCCTCGGCAACAACAGCAAAGCCTTTACCCTGCTCACCGGCTCTGGCGGCTTCAATAGAAGCATTAAGGGCAAGAAGGTTTGTCTGGGAGGCTATGCCGGTGATGCCGTCAACCTTATCGTTAACCCTGTTTACAGCCTGATTTGTCTGCTGCATTGTATCGGATATAACTTTAACTGCCGCTCCCATCTTATTCATGTTATCCTGAAGCTTCCTTAATGCATCGGCCGACTGCAGTGATGCGTCATTCATAAAGGAAGCGTTGCCTGCAAGGTTTTCGGCATTATCCGAAACATTCTGGATGGCATCCGAAAGCATGCCGATATTTTCGGTTGATTTCTGTACGGAATCCGCCTGATCGGTAGCGCCCTTTGCCATTTCCTGCACAGCCTCCGAAACTCCGTCCGCGGTACCGCTTATCTGCTGGGCGGTATCGGAAAGGCTTGTAGCCTCGTTAAAGGTAGTGGAGGCAGCATCCTTCGCGGAGGTGATAACCTCGTACAGCTTGGATGAAAGCTTTATAAAGTTGTTATTGATATTATCGATCTCTTTTATTGCCGAATTAAGGTTGTGCGAATTTGAAAGATTTCCGCCGGCAAGATCGGACATATTATCAACCACATCATCTATCGTACGAACGACCCTTCTTGATATATAAAGGATTATCACACCGAATATGACAAGACTTATGACCACGGTAAGTATGAGAGCGATAAGTATACCGTTTATGCTTGCCCGCACATCATCTACCGGCTGGCCTGCCCAGGCGGCTCCCATTACCTTGCCGTCGGGGGTCTTTATCGGGATATAGCATACGAAATATTTCTTTGCTCCGACCGGAACGTTTGAGGCCTGTACAACCTCTCCGCTTTGTACACGGCTCCATATCGCGGCATCCATCTGGGTGCCTTCATTACGGGAACCGTCTTCCTTAAGGGTTGAGGTGATAAAACGGGTATCGCCGATAAATACAGTCATGTCGATATCATCACTTTTAAGCATATCGACATAATCATGCTCGTAAGCGATATCCACTCCATTGTCTATATCATACTGGTAATATTTCCACAGACCGTCCGCGGTGATATAAAGCTTGTCATATACACCCTGTGTGAGCTGATCCGTGACACGGCTCGAGGTTATTAAACAAATTATAACACTCGAAAGGATGAGGGGCACGAACCCGATCAGAAGAAGAACAGCAGTAAAAGGAAGTTTTTTTGAATTCATAAAAGTTACCTCACAAAAAAATAAATACCCACCATACGATGTCTTTGCTGAAAACATCTTTAAGCTACTATGTCTATGATTATACTATTACCCCCCCGAAAATGCAAACTTGTCATAGCGGGACGGTTAATGCTATTTTATATGTATGATAACAGCGTCAAAAGGTATGGATATGCAATAAGGAGTTTATCAATGGCAGATACGGTCAGATTTAATCCGGTAAGCAGATCGGATGAGGAAATTCATGAGGAGGTGCTTTCGGGAGAAAGGGCACTTTACAGGGGAAATAACCTTAAAATATATGATACGGTATTTCTTGACGGGGAATCGCCGCTTAAGGAGAGTAAGAACATAGAGCTTTACGGGTGTGAATTCCAGTGGAAATATCCCGTATGGTACAGTGAAAATGTATATGCAAAGGACTGCATCTGGCAGGAAATGGGTCGTTCGGGCGTATGGTATACAAATAATATGAAGGTGGAGGACAGCCTTATAGGTGCGCCGAAGAATTTCAGACGATGTAGAAATATAACGATCAGGAATTCCTCCATCCCGAACGCAAAGGAAACCCTGTGGATGTGTGACGGCATTGAGCTTTTTAATGTGACGGCAAGGGGCGATTATTTCGGGATGAATACAGATAATGTAAAGGCGGATCACCTTAAGCTGTTCGGCAATTACGCCTTTGACGGCTCAAAAAATGTCGAGATAAAAAATTCAAGGCTCGTGACAAAGGACTGCTTCTGGAACTGTGAAAATGTGACCGTATATGATTCTTATATCTTTGGAGAGTACCTTGCATGGAATACCAAAAATCTCACCCTTGTAAACTGTACCATTGAGTCGGATCAGGGGCTTTGCTATATCGATAAGCTTAAGATGGTTGATTGTAAACTGATAAATACAAGACTTGCGTTTGAATATTCAAATGATGTGGATGCCCGGATAATAAGCAGGATCGACAGTATCCTAAATCCCGGCTCCGGCAGGATAAGCGCAAGGGAGATATCACGGCTTTATATAGAGCCGGATAATTGCGATAGCGGCAGGACAAACATCACGGTAAGGGACCATAGTACACCGTAAACAGATTATCCGGCACATTCACTTGTCTGATTGCACATATGCCGCTTCATCCTCAATCGGCAATGCCCGCATTGCCTCATTCGGATTCATTGCATATGCACAATCATTCTGCGTGAATGTACCAGCAATTTAGTTTACGGTGTAC
>JAGBOJ010000129.1 GCA_017633935.1 Lachnospiraceae bacterium
ATCACCATCATCACCACCATCATCATCATGAGGGCGAGCTGGATGCCGACGATGTATTCCAGAGCTGGGGCACAGAGACTCCGAAGAAATTTGCAAAGGATGAGATAGAAGATATCCTTAAGAAGCTGGCTGATGCGGAAAGCAGACAGTTCGGCATGATCTTAAGGGCAAAGGGTATCGTACCCGATAAGGACAGCTCCAAATGGTATGAATTCGATCTTACCCCCGGAGAATATGAGATCAGGGAAGCATCACCGGATTATACCGGACGCCTGTGCGTGATCGGATCAGACCTTAAGGAAGAGGAAGTGGAAAAACTCTGGAATTTATGATAACAGGAGCATAAGAGATGTTCGGAAAGAAAAAAGACATACCGGTATATATTTTCACCGGATTTCTGGAAAGCGGAAAAACAAGCTTTATAAAGGAAACATTAAAGGATAATCAGTTTAAGGACGGCTTGAAAACGGTTTACATAATATGCGAAGAAGGCATCGAAGAGCTTACCGAAGAAGAGCTGAAATCGAATAAATTTATTGTAAAAACCTTTGAAAATGAAGAGGATATCACTTATGATAATTTTGTAAAGGTTGATCTCGAGGTAAACCCCGACAGGGTTTTGATCGAATTTAACGGTACATGGGATGTTAATAAAGCTCTTGAGGCTTTCCCCGAGCACTGGATGCTTGCCGAGGGCATAGCTACCGTGGACGCCGGGACCTATACCGGTTATCTGAATAATATGAAACAGATGATGACAAGGCAGTTTACCTATGCGGACCTTGTCGTGTTTAACCGCTGCACGGAGGAGTATGACCTTCCGGTATTCAAGCGTACCGTAAGAGCTGTAAACAGACGTTCGCAGGTCATTTTTGAAATGACTGACGGCACGATAAACAATAACGTGAAGGAAGAGCTGCCCTACGATATGAGCAAGCCCGAGATAAAGGTCGAGGATGATGATTTCGGCATATGGTATCTGGATGCCTTTGATAATCTGGATGCATATGTGGGTAAGACGGTCAGATTCAAGGGTATGGTTTATAAGCCTAAGCGCGGGAAGGCCGACGTATTCGTGCCCGGTCGCTTTGCGATGACGTGCTGCGCCGCGGATATCCAGTTTGTTGGCTTCCCCTGCAAATGGGAGGGTGCAAAGGAGCTTAAGGAAAAGAGCTATGTCAATGTGACGGCAAAGATAGGAAATGCCTACAGTAAGGAATACGGACAGGAGGCGCCGGTGCTCATAGCATCTTCTGTGGAGGCAGCGGAACCCGCCGAAGAGGAAGTGGTATATTTCCAGTAATTGAACTGCCGGCGGGCGGATCGATGAAGAGAACGGTTGATGTCAGCCGGCAGATAGGTTAACATAATATGCCAGATAAAATAAGGGATTATTTTAGGAACATAGGTGTCAGAAGATTTACGGTGATGGTATGCGGAGTGGCCGTGACGGGGCTCGGCATAGCCTTTCTGCGTCTGGCGCTTTTGGGGAACGATCCCTTCAGCGGCATGAATCTGGCTTTAGCCGGTCTCACCGGTATTTATTATCCGGTGGTCCAGCTTACAGTAAATATCATACTATTTATCATACAGATATTATTCGGCAGGAAATATCTGGGACCCGGCACATTTGTAAACGCTGTATGCCTTGCGTATATCTCGGATTTTTTCTACCGTCTGATATATCCTTTGACCGGTGATCCCGGGACTTTTATCTTAAAGCTTTTGTCCCTGCTTCTGGGACTTCTCATAACCGCGCTGGGACTTTCGATGTATCAGTGCTCGAATACCGGAGTGGCACCTTATGACGCACTTTCGCTGATACTTTATGACAGGTTTAAGAAGATCCCGTATTTTGCATGGAGAGTTTCAAATGACGGAACCTGTGCTCTCATATGCTTTCTTTCGGGCGGCATAATCGGACTCGGAACTCTGGTCACGGCTTTCGGACTCGGACCGTGCATTCAGTTTTTTGATAAGACAATTACGGTAAAGATGCTTGGCGGCAGAGGTGATGTAAAATAACGTCATTACCCCTTAAATGAGTACTGTTAAAGCCACTTAGGAACTGCAGGTAAATTTTTTACAGTTCCATAGAGGTAGGTGTATATAATTATAAGGAGAAAAGTATGGAAAAATCAAAGGTTTATTTTACCGACTTCAGGACAAAGGAGCCTCTTACGAATAAGCTGCAGAAGCTTATGAGGATGGCCGGTTTTAACGATATGGAGCTTGAAGGCAGATTTGTAGCCATCAAGATGCATTTCGGAGAACTCGGAAATCTGGCATTCCTCCGTCCGAACTATGCAAAGGCGGTTGCGGATATGGTAAAGGAAAAGGGCGGAAGACCCTTCCTTACTGATTCAAACACACTGTATCCGGGCTTCAGGAAAAATGCCCTGGATCACCTTGACTGTGCAAACATGAACGGCTTTAATACAGTTACTACGGGCTGCCAGATAATAATAGGCGACGGTCTTAAGGGTACGGATGACGTGGCTGTGCAGGTTCCCGAATGTGAGTTTATAAGCGAGGCATACATCGGAAGAGCCGTTACGGATGCGGATGTGATCATTTCACTTTCACACTTTAAGGGACATGAAGCCACGGGCTTCGGCGGTGCCATAAAGAATATCGGAATGGGCTGCGCAAGCCGTGCCGGAAAAATGCACCAGCATAATTTCGGAACTCCGGTAGTAGATCCGGAGCTTTGCAGGAACTGTCACCGCTGCGCAAAGGAGTGCGGTTCGGATGCCATTAAGTATATCGACGGAAAGGCCTATATCGATCCCGAGATCTGTAAAGGCTGCGGAAGATGCATAGGTGCCTGCGCCTTTGATGCCATCCATAATATAAATGACAATGCCAATGAGGTGCTCGGCAGAAAGATGGGTGAATATGCCTATGCGGTATTAAAGGGTAAGCCTCATTTCCATATTGCGATAGCTTCGGATATCTCTCCGAATTGTGACTGCCACGAGGAAAATGACGCTCCGATACTGCCGGATCTCGGAATGTTTGCTTCCTTTGATCCCGTGGCTCTTGATACGGCAGCGGCGGATATGGCGCAGAAAGCGACAGCAATGCCGAACAGCCAGCTTTCGGATAACTTAAATTCTCCCGGATGGAAGACATATAACGATGTCTTCTTTGACAGCAATCCGGCGATACGCTGGAAGGAGACTCTTGAGCAGGCTGAAAAAACGGGACTTGGAACAAGGGATTATGAGCTTGTGACCATGAGGTGATAATGGAAAATTTCGATCTGGGTACTCACAAAGGCAGACGCGAAACGGGCGGAGACGAGTTAAAGATGTCGGTTTCGCCCGTTTTCATAAAAGACGGTATAAAAAAGGCATATGTCTCCTTTTCCGACGGATACAGAGAGGCGGAGGGAGTGATACCGGACTGCATCATTAAGCGCAACAGGGGCTTTAACCCGGAGGAGGTCAGTCAGCTTAAGGATTATCTTAAAAATGAATGTCCGGAGCTTATGAAGATAGCGGACAGGATAAATGTGATGGATGCCTTTATGGGAAGAAAGAAAGATACGCCGTAATTGAAAGTAAGCTCTTATTTTGATAAGATGAAACGAGAAAAAAATAAAGGAGACGAGGAGAACGATGGAAAAACTGTTTAAGCTTAAGGAACGTGGTACAGATGTAAAAACCGAGATAACGGCCGGGCTTACGACATTTATGACAATGGCGTACATTCTGGCTGTAAATCCGTACTTTCTGTCTCAGGCGGGAATGGATTTCGGCAAGGTATTTGCGGCAACCGCGATATCGTCGGCTGTTGCGACACTGGTGATGGGGCTTTACGCCAATCTGCCCTTTGCTGCGCTGTTTATTGTAAAGATAATAGTGGGAGCATTATAAAATGGACAAAAATACCCTTAAACATCTTATCGAGGTGTCAGCCGGAAGGCAGGGCGCGGATCTGTGTATTAAAAACTGCAGGGTTATAGACGTATTCAACCGTGAGGTATTTGATTCGGATGTATATATCACGGATGGTCTTATCGCAGGCTTCGGAAATGATGATTTTCCCAAGGCTAAGGAAACCTTTGACGCACAGGGGAAATATCTTTCACCGGGCTTTATCGACAGTCATGTGCATATAGAGTCAAGCCATCTTTCTCCTGCGGAATTTTCAAGAGAGGTAGTGCCCCACGGCACCACGACAGTCGTGGCCGACCCCCATGAGATATGCAATGTCTGTGGTCTGGACGGTTTCGACTATATGATGAAGGCTTCGGAGAATATCGCACTTGAGGTCTTCCTTCAGTTTCCGTCCTGCGTACCCTGTACGCCGTTTGAAAATGCAGGCGCAGTGCTGGGTGCAAAGGAGATCAGCTCAAGGATAGGTAACGACCGTGTCTTAGGGTTAGGAGAATTGATGAATTTCGTCGGGGTCTGCAATGCCGATGACGAGATCATGGATAAGGTGCTTGAGGCCAAAAGGGTTGATAAGGTGATCGACGGGCACAGTCCGGGACTGATGGGATCGGATCTTGATGCCTATGCATCATCGGGAGTGGTAAATGACCATGAGTGCTCAACACCTGAGGAATTAAGGGAAAAGCTTAAAAGAGGCATATATGTGCTGATGAGGCAGGGAACCACCTGCCATGATGTTATAAACCTGCTTCCGGGAGTCAATGAGAAAAATTACAGGTTCTGTCTTTTCTGTACCGATGACAGACAGGCAGAAAGCCTTGAAAAAGAAGGAAGCATAGATAATAATTTCAGGATTGCCGTTTCAGCCGGTCTTGACCCCCTGATGGCAATATGCATGTCAACCGTAAACGCAGCCGAGTGCTTCGGCTTAAGGGACAGGGGAGCCGTGGCTCCGGGAAGAAGGGCCGATCTTATACTCTTTGACGACCTTAACGATCTTAAGGTTAAGGATGTCTTTATCGGAGGAAGGCTTGTTGCCAAAGACGGTGAATATCTTGCAAGGGATATAAAGGCAAAGCCTGAAAATGTCAGCGGGAAAATGAATGTCAGGGATTTTTCGGCTGACCGCTTAAAGCTTAAGCTGTCTTCGGATAAGGTACGGACGATAAAGACGGTTCCTTTTGCGGTGATAACTCAAACGGGACATGCGACGGTAAAAAGGGATGATGAAGGCTGCTTTATAAGGGATGAGAAGGATATCGTAAAGCTTGCCGTGATCGAAAGACATAAAGGCACCGGAAATGTCGGCCTCGCTCTTTTAGAGGGTTTTGGTCTTAAAGGAGGGGCAATAGCCACCAGCGTGGCTCATGATTCCCATAATATCATTGCAGCCGGTGATAATGATCGTGATATGGCTGAGGTCGTCAGACGCCTTATTGAAATGGGCGGCGGAATGGCGATAGCCAAGGACGGAAAAATCTTAGACAGTCTTGAACACGAGATAGCCGGACTTATGACCGATAAACCGGGAGACCTTGTAGCAAGGCGGATCGGTGAGCTGGAGGATATCGCAAGAAAGGAATTGAAGATAGGCGATGATGTGAGTCCCTTTATGACTCTGAGCTTTATGGCTCTTCCTGTCATACCGGAATTAAAGCTCACGGATATGGGGCTTTTTGATGTAAACGGTTTCAGATATGTAAGCGTTGAAGAAAATTATACCGGTTAACCGCATATACCGCGGAGCAGTTGATAGAAGGGAATAAATTTCGTTCGCGAGTATAGAAAAACGGGGGTTGACTTTAACCCCCGTTTTCATTATACTAACTGTACTAATCGAGTTAGTACACATATATAAATTGGTACAGTGATAAAAACATAATTGGTTTTCAGACAGTCTGCCGGGAAAGGAGGAGAAAATGTTCATAGATATCGATCTGAGAGACAGAAAGCCGCTTTATGAGCAGATCGCTCTGGGGATTGAGGATCAGATAATGCGCGGGCTGATACAGCCGGATGAAGCGCTTCCGTCAGTCAGGAGTCTGGCTATGGAGCTCTCGATCAATCCGAACACTGTTCAGAAGGCATACGGGGCCTTAGAGCAGAAGGGGCTTATTTATTCTGTTTCGGGAAGAGGGAGCTTTGCATCGAATGCCGAAGGTCTGCTGCCCGGGAAGAGGGAGGATATTTTAAAGCAGCTTGATGAGATCATAACAAAAGCCGTGAAATTCGGCATTTCAATGGATGAGCTGCTTGAGCGGGCAAGAAATGCGGGAAATATAGGAAACACCTGAAATAGCGGCAGATGAGGTTTACATAAAAACAGACTATCAGAAAAATCCGCAAATTTTAAACAGATCATATGAAAGGAGAACCGTAATGATCGAGGCAAAGAATGTCAGTAAGTCCTTCGGAAAGATAAGGGCGGTGGACGATATCTCGTTAAAGATAGAAGACGGCAGGGTCTTCGGGCTGATCGGCACGAACGGTGCAGGCAAGAGCACCTTCTTAAGGCTGGCTGCCGGAGTGCTTAAGCCGGACAGCGGGAGCGTGGAGATAGACGGAAGGGAGGTATTTGAAGAGCCTGAGGTAAAGGAGAATTTTTTCTATATCTCAGATGATACATATTTCTTCTCAAATTCCACACCGGATGTGATGGCGGAATTTTACAGGAAAATATATCCGAATTTCAGTGTGCTCAGGTTCGGGAAGCTGATGGATGATTTCTCACTGGACAGAAAGAGAAAGATCAACACCTTTTCAAAGGGTATGAAAAAACAGCTTTCAGTGATATTGGGTCTTAGCGCGATGACTAAATATATGTACTGTGATGAGACCTTTGACGGACTTGACCCGGTTATGAGACAGGGCGTAAAGAGCCTTTTTGCGGGGGAAATGACGGAGCGCGGCTTTACACCGGTCATAGCTTCCCATAACTTAAGGGAGCTAGAAGATATCTGTGACACTGTGGGGTTACTGCATAAGGGCGGTATACTGCTGTCGGAGGACCTTGACAGCGTGAAGGCGGATATACATAAGCTTCACTGTGTATTCAGGGATGAAAATGATATCGAGGATGTAAAAAAGGAGCTTGATATTCTGATCGAAGATAAAAAGGGAACGCTTTACACGCTTACCGTAAGGGGTATGGAAGAACAGATCATGGCAGAGATAAATGCACATGATCCGGTGTTTGCGGAAATGCTTCCTCTTTCCCTTGAGGAAATATTCATAAGTGAAACGGGGGTGACGGGTTATGACATCAAAAAGATCATTTGCTGAGCTGATGAATGAAAACAGAAAGAGAAGACTTTGGAGTCTGGCACTCAGCATCATAGGAAATATCTTTGCTTTGCCTGTGTTTGCGGCATTAATGATGGGGGTCTGGGAGGAAAGGCTTGCGGACGGATTAACGAAGATAAGTGAAATACAGCACAGCTTTTACAATATGGTCCTCGGGTGCGGAAACATACCGGTCCTGCTCATAGTATGCGCTCTTGCCCTGATAAACGGCTTAAACGGGATGGCTTATATGCACAACAGGGCAAAGACGGATCTTTACGGGTCGCTTCCGGTAAAAAGGACGGAGCTTTTCAGCGCTTCCTATATAAACGGTCTGCTTTTCTTTGCGATCCCCTATATCGTAATGGAGACGGCGGCATTGATCATAGGTGTCATGCACGGATTCTTTGATGCTTCATTACTGCCTTTGCTGCTGCTTTCCGTTTTAAGCGTCATTATATTTTATGCCGCAATCTATACGATAGTCTGCCTCGGGGCAGTTCTTAGCGGAAATACGATTGTTTCGATATTTCTGGCAGGTATACTTCTTTTTTATCTTCCTCTGGCTCTGGCGGTTTATTACGGATATGGTTCGATATTTTTCGTGAACTTCGGAAATAACAGTGGAGAGCTCCTAAAATACCTGTCGCCTGTGCTGACATATATATGGGTTGCCGGAAAAAGCTTTATATCGGAGGTCCGGGAACAGGATGTCCTATCCGTGCTGCCGACAGCAGGAGGTGTAGCGCTGTCACTTGTCACGGCGGTATTGTTATTTTTTCTTGTAAGGTTCTTAGCCGGGAAAAGAGGCGGCGAGGCAGCGGGAAGGGCAATAGCGTTTAAGGGCTTAAGGCCGGTATTAAAGGTATGTCTGATGGTAGAAGGAACACTGCTTTTTATGCTGTTCTTCTACAGTGTGACTTCCGTAAACAGCGGAGCACCCGGATGGATGCTGTTCGGTTATATCACCGGGATCATCCTGATACATTCAGTTATCGAGATAGTATACGAATTTGATTTCAGGGCATTCTTAAGACACAGGCTAAGCTTTATCATCGGTGCCGTTCTGACGGCGGCAGTATCAGCGGCTTTTATGTTTGACTTTTTCGGATATGACAGGTATATACCCGACAGCCGTAATATAGCCTCGGCTGCCGTATACGGCTACAGTCTGTCAGGGCGCACGGAATACTATAACGAAAACGGAGATTACCGTCCGGCTTCGGAATGGGTGTTACAGAATATGAGCCTGACTGATATTGACGATGTAAGATTACTTGCCCAAAAAGGCGTGGAGTTTTCGGATAAGAGGCATAAGGATCAGGCCGGGTACCTTCTTGGTATGCCATATCCCGGTAATACGGGATATTTCGCAGATGAGGGCGGTGTGGCCTACGGTGTTCTTAAAGGCAGTGATGAAGGAAAGGCTTATACGAATTTTCAGGTATGCTTCAGGCTGAATAACGGATTGAAGATATACAGGAGCTATTATGTGGACTTAAGCGATAAGGATGCCTTTGATGCCTTTTCGGGGATTTTTTCACAAAATGAATTTAAGAAAACGGTTTATCAGGCATACAGCGCTGAAACCGGTGATTTAAAGAAAATTAAAGTCCTCACCAATTCAGCGACAAGGGATATCGCCTTTACGGAAGAAGAAAAGGATAAATTCCTAAGAGTCTACAGGCAGGATATGGACGATATGACGGCCGATGATCTTAAGGGTGCGATACCCTGTATGGAGATAGTGGGCTTATCAAACAGTAATGAGAAGACGGACCCAATAAGCGGTTACTATGACTTCGGCGCAAAGTCGACCGGATTTTTTATCTATCCCTCGTTTAAGCGATGCATAAGCTTCCTTGAAAGTAAAAACATTTTTAGCGGGTATGATGCAGACGGTGTTATCTCTGTCGAAGTGGAAATGTATGATGATGAAGGCAGCAGCTACAGGCATATTTATGAAAATCCCGGGGATAAGGAAAAGATAGAGGAGATATTGTCAAGGGCAGTAAGGGATGAGTTTTACTATGCATGTACGGCCTTTCTCCCCGAAAGAAGCAATGAGGCTGAAAGATACAGTGTAAATGTAAGCTTTAAGAAATCTCCGGCCTACGAAGACATTCCGGAAGAGACGATATACTATGAATTTTTAAGTGATGACATACCGGAATTCTTTGATACAGACCTTAAAACAGGAGAGTGACAGGCAGGATCAAAAATATTTTGTGATACCCCCGTCTTTTTATTCGGCCGTCCGTATTTATGAACACAAGGGAAGAATCCCGATGGAAGATTCCGGAAGATAGATTCCATTTATAAAAAACTTCATAAATAAAGAAATATAAATACGGAGGATAAAAAGATGATGAACAAAAGGAATTTAAAGAAGCTTTCAACACTGGCAATTTCGGGTATCATGACAGCAGGACTTTCGGTAAGCGCTTTTGCTGCAGGACCGGGCGGTATGCAGGGAGGACCGGGAGGTCCCGGAGGAAATCAGGGCGGTGCACAGCCTCCAATGGCAAGCGAGCAGTCTGGCAGCGCACCTTCGCAGGAAGCACCCTCGCAGGATAACGGAGGAGCACCTTCAGGAGACTTTGGAGGAGCACCCTCGGGAGAATTTGGAGCGGCACCTTCGGGAGATTTTAGCGGCGATATGCAAATGCCGCAGATGCCCTCATTTGATACGGGAAGCGGGCAGGAGGGGCAGCCTGTGATAGAGTATCTTGGGAATACACAGACACCACCCGAAAAGCCTGAGAATGGAGAGGAACCGCCGGCAAAGCCTGAGAACGGGGAAGAGCCTCCCGAAAAGCCTGAGGACGGGGAAGAACCTCCCGAAAAGCCGGGTGATGACAGCGAGTTAGGTGACGGTATGAGACCCGGAGGACCCGGGAACGGAGAAGAACCTCCTGCAAAGCCGGATGATGAAAGCATATCGGAAAACGGTATGAGACCCGGAGGACCCGGGAACGGGGAAGAACCTCCTGCAAAGCCGGATGATGAAAGTATATCGGAAAACGGCGTAAGACCTGAGTTACCCGAAGGGGTAGAGCCTCCCGAGCTGCCTTCAGATGAAGAGATGGGAGAAATGCCCCAGATTTCCGGAAATGACGCGGGCAGCCGACCCTCAAAGGGACGCGGCTTTTGGGATAACATCAGGAATTTTGCTTCAAATGCCATAAATACAATAAAAAATCTGATCTGAAAAAATAAAAGATTATCGAATAATACAGCAGGAAACAACTTATATATGATATAATATACGGGCGGTCTTTTCCTTAAGGACAGGCCGCCCGTAGTTATAAATTTTGATTTTTTCAGGAAATAAAGCGAATGGAGCTTAACAGGGAAGTTGAAAACAAAAAAGCGGAGGCGGCAAAAGAGGATGCGGCAAAAAGAGAAAGCTTTCTGTCGGAGTCTGAAACTCATATCTTAAGGCTTGCCTCCCGGATATTAAAGAAGAGCATCGATAAAAGTGACGATGAATATTCCATAGCGCTTATAGCAACCTCGGAGGCTCTGGACGGATATGAACCGGGAAAGGGAGATTTCTGGGGATATGCGGCATTTGTCATAAAGAGCAGGCTTTATGATATGTACAGAAAGGAAGGCCGGCATATGCCGGAGGTTTCGGTTTCGCCGGATACTTTTTCGGGAGAGCTTGAAGAGGATGATGCACAGTCGGAGCTGAAGCTTAAGATAAGGGATAAGCTTTCGGATTCCGGCTCGTTTTCGGAAAATCCGGTAAAGGATGAGATAGAGGCGCTTAGGGCGGAGCTCGATCATTACGGGATATCCTTTTTTGATATCGATAAGTCACCGAGAACAGCATCCACAAGGAATGCGTGCGCAAGGATCATAAGGGCCGTATTTCTCCCTCCGCCGCTTGTTAAGGCACTTAAAAAAACCGGACTTTTCCCTGCAAAGGATGTGATGGAAAGGGAAAAGGTATCAAGAAAGCTTATAGATAAATACAGAAAATATCTTATAACCGCAACCCTTATCTTAGACGGGGATTATCCGATCCTTACCGAGTATGTAAGGTTCTTAAAACCCGGAAATGATGAAAAGGTGATCACTTTTGAAGAAAGGATGAGCTCATGAAAGCGGTAGTTGTAGAGCTTAAGGATGGCAGGGCGGCAGTACTTGCCCCGGACGGAGCCGTAAATTTCATAAAGGACGAAAATTATACTGTCGGACAGTTTTTGGATATAGATACAGCACCTGTACCCGTAAAGCTTGCGGACTATGTAAAAAAACACAGCACAGCGGCGGCAGCGGCAGCAGTGGCATTTGTAGTGGCGGGGTCGGCATTCGCCGTGGACGGCTACGCCTGCACCACCGTCACGCTGGATGTAAATCCTTCGGTTAAATACACATTAAATGCCTTTGATAAGGTTCTTGATGTGGAGGCATATAATGATGACGGAAATGTGATCCTTAATAAGATGGAGGATGTTAAAGGGAAATCCTTTGAAAGGGCGGTTGAAGAAACCCTTGACATCATGGAGGAGGATACATTCATAAACGGAGACACGGATGCCGTGATCACGGTTTCAAGCCGCTTCGGAAGTGATGCAAGAATAAAAAGAAAAGCATCCGGGCTGGTCGATCAATGGAACGGACAAAGAGAGGATTCGGGAAAGTCTGACAGTGTAAAGCTCGAGATAGTGGAGCTTACGGAAGACCTTGTGGATAAGGCAAATAAAGAAAATAAGACTCCCGGAAGGATCTATATGGAAGAAAAGGAGGCGGAAGAAAAGAGCGGTACCGGTAATGAAAACGGTGCCCTGAAGGTTGAAAATAATATTTTGGAGGAAAATAATGGCGCCGGCAGTACGGAAAACAATATGCCGGATGAAAAGCAAAACGATGTAAAGCAAAATAACGGTAAACGGGAGACGGACGATAAAAAAGAAGATAATATAGCTGATGATAAAAAAGCCGGAAATACGGAGGAAAATGCAGGCCGGACGGAAAGCGGCAAAGAATCAAAGCCTGACGGTAAGCCAGCTGCACAGCAAAAAAATCAACAGGATGGGTCCCAGCCCGCACAGGGAGCGTCTGACCCTAAGGAGCAGGCACAGCCCGGACAGCCTGAGCAGACGGATAAACCGGATTCATCCGGAATGCAGCCGGATTCACCTCAGACTCAACCGGCAACCCCCACAGATCCCGGATCGCCTGCACCGGGTGTAGGCTCGGAGCAGCCTTCGCAGCAGCCTGAACTGGGATCGCCCGAAAGCGGACAGACCGAGCCGGGACCACCGGCAGATTCGGGACAGTCTGGGCCGGAACCACAGGCAGAGCACGGACAGCCCTCCGGGTCCGGGCATCCGGAGCAGTCTTCCGGTTCTCAGCCGGGAGATTTCAGACAGCCGGGGTTTTAGGTAAAGCTATGTACACAGATAAGCAGGCTTAAATGTACTGGAGGAAATAGAAATGCGCCTGATAAAGATCGATAATAAGACAATCTGTTCACTTGTGTCCGGTGTCATGTGCCTTTTAACACTTTTTGCCATTGCAGTATCGGTGAGAAATGACATTTTCAGAGACTCAATGTACATGGTAAGGATCGTCGATCTTATCGGTCTCGTTTTTTTGACATTTCTGTCAGGATATCTGTGCTTTAAGGA
>JAGBOJ010000130.1 GCA_017633935.1 Lachnospiraceae bacterium
TGCTCCCTCGATATCCGGAAAAGTAATGCCCGTCAGGATGTCGCTTTCCGGCATCTCCTGAAGGACTCCCTGATGTATGAAGCAGAGCTCCCTTTCACCGTCGTTTATAAAGGGTGAAAAGCTGCCGTGAAGCATTATCTCTCTTATACGGGCTGAAAGAGAGCGGGCTGCCCTGCTTACGGTATCATCCTTATTAAAGTCGAAGGGAACAGGATAATCCCTTATCAAAAGCCCCACGGAGCGCACGGTCTTTATATCCTGCCTGCCGTCGTAGATAACCGAAAGCATCACTCTGTCTGCGGAATTATATGCCGATACTGCAAGAGCCGTACAGAGCATAAAAAAGCCGGTAGCGGAAAGATGCAGCCCCTTTGCCGCAGATAATGCACTCTTTGCTGAAAAAGAAAGAGTATGGGTTATTGTCTGTCTTATGTTTTCACTGCCCGGAAGATCCGGGTTAAGAAGCTTTGAATACTCTCCCTTAAAGTTATTTTCATAATACTCAAGATCTTTTTTAAGTTCGTCCGACCCCTGATATGAAAGACGGTCGCTTAACACCTCAAAGAAGGGATCGAAAGATACCTTTTTTCCTTCATAGAGGGAAAGTATATCCTCTGCCAGAATGCGGCAGGAGGTTCCGTCACAGATTATATGGTGCACCTCTGTAAAAAGCGCCAGTCTTTCGGGCGTGTGAAGCAGCCTTATATGAAAAAGAGGGGAGCCGTCAAAGTAAAAGGGCTTCGGAAAATTCTTTCCGGCTTCCTTAAGGTCAGCTTCCGAAACCTCTTCGGTAATAAGCGCAGGGAGGTTTCCGGGACAATATCTAAGCCTGTAGCCACTGCCTGTATCCGTTATCACACAAAGGAGGGACGGGTGGGCATTAAAGGCATCAAGGACTGCCTTTTTAAGGCGTTCATCATCCGTTTCCGGCTTAAAATAAAGGATCAGCGGAAGATTATATAGCATCCTTCCCGGATACTTAAGCTCCTGGGACAGGTAATAGTTCTGCTCCGCCGTCAGGGGGAGGGGTTCATTTTTAAGGCTGCTTACCGCTTTTTTGGTCTGATCTTTATCTGTGCCCCCTGCCGTATCTGAAAGCTCCTTAAGGGCACGGCTTATGTTTCTTACGGTACGCTCCCTGTATATAAGGGGTACGGTAAGCTCCTTTTCATTCGCCTCCGCTACGAGTCTTATGGCACTTAAGGAGTCGCCGCCCAGTAAAAAGAAATCATCATCGATCCCGAGTCTTTCCGGCTTTACCGCAAGCACAAGTGAAAAAAGCTCTATGAGTCTTTTCTGGATCTCATTTTCCGCGGGTGCAAAAGGAGCGAATAAAAGCTCCTCATCCGGCTCGGGAAGAGCCAGCTTATTTACCTTGCCGTTTTCATTTAAGGGTATTTCATCAATGGAAACATAGCAGGACGGGATCATATAAGAGGGAAGCAGGCTTTTAAGCTTTTCTGCCATCTGCGCCGCATCTGTATTAAGCTTTCCGGTGAGATAGGCACATAAAAATCTGCTGCCGTTCCTTTCCCATGCCTTTACTGCCGCAAAATCCGTCTTAAGCACCTTTTTTAAGGCAGCCTCCACCTCCGCCGGCTCGATGCGGTTTCCGTTTATCTTTACCATATCGTCCATCCTGCCGAGTATGGTATAGTTTCCGGCAGCATCAAGGCTTGTATAGTCTCCCGTCTTAAAGTACGGCTTTGTGTCCACGGTGATAAGCTCCGTTCTTTCCTTATCGTGAAGGTAGCCTCTGAAATACGGCAGATGAATGCAAAGCATTCCTTCATGCATATCCTTTTCGCCGTTTTCGTTTATAAGGATGACCTCAGTGTTTTTATCGGGTGTCCCTATGGGTGTGACGGGGTAGGGTCTGTCGATATCAAAGAAGAACGGAAGATAGGCGATCTCCGTGGGTCCGTAGGCATTCCTTACCGTAAATCTTTCAATATAAAGGTCAGTTGCGATCTCTCCCGCAACATGAAGAACCTTGAGATTCAGTCCGCCGATGCTTTCAAGTACCTTTATAAGCGTGGGCGGCATACAGGAGGCCGTGACATTCTGTTCCTTAAAATATGATAAAAGACCTGAAGGGTTTCTGACCAGCTCAAGCGGGATAAGATGAAGAGTGCTTCCCGCCTGAAGGATCCCGATCATCAGGTCGATCCCGCCGATATAGGTTTCCGGTGCCACATTCGCATAGTCAAGGAAATCCCACTTGTCGATGGCGCGGCGGGTGGAATCCATTATATAGCGGTATATGCCGTATTCCTCGGCTACCCCTTTGGGATTGCCGGTACTTCCCGAGGTATAATAAATGAATGCCAGATCATGCGGATCGGGGTCCGCCCAGTCACTTACAGGAAGGGGATCCTCCTTAAGAGCCTCCTTAAAGGATTCCTCATCCATCACAAGGGAGGCATTGCTGTCCTTTATGATGTAGTCTATCCTTTCCTTTCCCATAAGAGCCTCGGTACCTACCCATGCGGCCCCTGTCTTCATTACGGCGATCCTTGTGGCGACAAACTCCATTCCTCTGGGAACGCAGATCGCAACCACATCCTCTTTTTTGATCCCTTTTCTTTTAAGCCATTTTGCAAGCCTTCCGGATATATCGTTAAGCTCTGCGTAGCCCGTTCTTCGTTTTCCGCCCTGATCCACCACGGCAGATAAATCCTTAACCCTGTCCGTCTGTTTCAGGAATTCACGTAAAAAATCAGTCATATCAGTCTCCCGGTCTGTTATAAACACATTAAGTTCCCATGATGTCAATAGCTGTTTATCCCGACATCAGCTGGGGTCAAAAGAACATTTGACCCCAATATAATAACATCTTCCAAAAAAAATAGCATACGGCAGACTGTCTGCCGGAGATATTGTTTTATGAGGCGATCATATCAGATACTGAGTCACAAAAGAGTCACATAAAAAGAGGTTTTTATGATGTGAATTTGTGGAAATACAGGCGTTCTTCGTTTATAATGTTGTAAAGCCGATCATACATAGGAGGGTTGAGCCATGATCACAGTGAATCTTTATTATACAGGGACTAACGGTAATGCCCGCAGATTTGCAGAGGAGATGGAAAGCAGCGGAACGGCTGATCTTATACGGGCCGAAAAGGGCAATGTCCGCTATGAGTATTTCTTTCCGATGAAGGATAAGGAGACTGTTCTTCTCATTGATGCATGGGAGAGTCAGGAGGCCATTGATGCGCACCACGCTTCCCCGATGATGAAGACTCTTGCCGGAATGCGTGAAAAATATGATCTGCATATGAAGGTGGAAAGATATTTGTCCGATGAGGCGGGAATTCCTGCATCGGATGAAGGATTCATAAGAAAATAATAGAGGTATTTTTATAGGGTACCATTCATAGTATTCTTGAGATATAAAGCATTTCATAGGAGAAATGTCGGAATTGTTCAGGGATGATAACTGATGACAGATACTGAAAGAACAAAGGAAAAATATATTATTGCAGGTATATATGATAATGATGAGGAGGCGGCAGAGGCTTCCCTTGATGAGCTGGCTGAGCTTGCGGATACTGCGGGAGCCGAAGAGGTCTGCCGGGTTTTGCAGCACCTTGAGCATCCGGTAGCTGCAACCTATGTGGGAAGGGGAAAGGTTGATGAGATTGCAGCCCTCATCAGCCTGTTTGATGCTGACGGGATAATCTGTGATGATGAGCTGACACCCGTTCAGATCAGAAATCTGTCGGATATTCTTGATATAAAGGTAATAGACCGGACGATACTCATTCTTGACATATTTGCTTCACATGCCACAACCGCAGAAGGAAAGCTGCAGGTTGAGATGGCGCAGTTGAAGTACCGGGCATCCCATCTTTCGGGAATCGGGAAAGCCCTGTCAAGGCTCGGAGGAGGTATCGGCACCAGAGGACCGGGAGAGACAAAGCTTGAAAGCGACAGGAGAGCCATCAGGCACCGCCTTGGTGTTTTAAACGGAGAGATCAGAAAGCTAAAAGAGGTAAGGAAGACCGGCAGAAAGAAAAGATTAAGCAGCAGCATTCCGACAGCAGCAGTCGTCGGCTATACCAATGCCGGAAAATCAACTCTGTTAAACAGTCTTACCGGTGCAGATATTCTGTCCGAAAATAAGCTTTTTGCAACCCTTGACCCTACGACAAGGCTATGTACCCTCCCTGAGGGTCAGGAGATACTTCTTACCGATACGGTAGGTTTTATCAATAAGCTTCCGCACCACCTGATCGATGCCTTCAGAAGTACTCTGGAGGAGGCAAGGTATGCCGATATATTGATACATGTGGTAGATGCTTCTGATCAAAATGCAGCCATGCATATGGAGGTGGTCTATGAGACCCTGCGCGAGCTGGAGATCACCGGGAAGCCTGTCCTTACAGTGTTTAATAAAATCGATATGCTTACGGAGGATACCATTTTAAGAGATGAGAGGGCTGATCTTTCCGTCAGGACTTCACTTAAAACAGGAGAGGGAAGGTCTGCGCTGCTTGAAAAGATAAGTGAGATCCTGCTTCAGGGACAAAGCTGCATAGATATCATAATTCCCTACAATGAGGGTGACAGGCTTGCACAGATAAGGAGCAGGGGAAGACTGATCACAGAGGAATATCTTCCGGAAGGAATACGGGTAGAGGCGTATGTTCCGGAGCGCTTATCACATAATTCTGCCGGCCCTTCCTAAGGAACTGTGCAAAAAAATCTCCACGGCAGGATCGGGATAAAAACCCTGAAGTCTCCGGCGCGGCAGGTTCACGCAGCCTGCAGAAGCTGATACAGACGGGTTTATATATATAAAGGAGGAACATCAAATGATTTATAGGGAATTTCAGGGAAAGAAGCTGTCGGCACTTGGATTCGGTGCAATGCGTCTGCCGGTTATAGACGGCGATGATGGCAAAATTGATGAGGAAGCCGCACTTAATATGGTGGATACCGCCATGAAAAACGGTATCAACTATTACGATACGGCATGGGGATACCACGACGGGACATCAGAGCTTGTTATGGGAAAGGCATTGTCACGCTACCCCCGGGAAAGCTTCTGCCTTGCGACGAAGTTTCCGGGATACGATTCGGCAAACTGGGGCAGTGTGGAAGAGATTTTTACGCGCCAGCTTGAAAAGCTCGGCGTGGACTATTTTGACTTCTATCTATTCCACAATGTGTGCGAAATGAATATAGATGCTTATCTGGATGACGGGAAGTACGGAATATACACATATCTTATGAAGCAGAAGCAAAACGGGCGCATCCGCCATCTTGGGTTTTCGTGCCACGGAAATATGGATGTTTTAAAGCGCTTTCTTGATGCTTACGGTAAGGATATGGAATTCTGCCAGCTTCAGCTTAACTATCTTGACTGGTCTTTCCAAAACGGAAAAGAGAAGGTGAAGCTTTTGGATGAGCTGAATATACCGGTATGGGTCATGGAACCCCTTCGCGGCGGGAAGCTTGCAAGCCCGGCACCTGAATATGAAAAACAGCTTAAAGCCATTTATCCGGATGAGGATATGGCTGCGCTTGCATTCCGGTTTCTGCAAAGCATACCTTCCGTGAAAGTGATACTTTCGGGTATGTCGGATGAAGAACAACTGGAGAAGAATCTTGAAACCTTTTCTGAGGATAAAAAGCTCTCCGATGCGCAGTTGACGGCATTACTTGATGTTGCGGATAAGATGCTTTCTGCCGGTACCGTTCCGTGTACCGCATGTCATTACTGCGTAAGCCACTGTCAGCAGGGACTTGATATACCCCATCTGATCGCGCTTTATAACGAGCATGCATACACGGGCGGAGGTTTTATCGCACCGATGGCGCTTTCGGCACTTCCTGAGGATAAGCTTCCGCAGGCATGCCTGAAATGCCGAAGCTGTGAAAGGGTCTGTCCGCAGCAGATTAAGATTTCTGAGGTTCTGCAGGATTTTTCAGCCCTGCTTGGATGATGAGGAGGTAGTGTTATGAAGGTACTGATCATTAACGGAAGTCCGAGAGTGAACGGAAATACTTCGATCGCCCTGAATGAAATGGTTGAGGTGTTTAAAAATGAAGGAGTGGAAACAAAGGTTGTTCAGATAGGAAATAAAGATATACGGGGATGTATTGCCTGCAATTCGTGTGCCGGGAAGGGCAGATGCGTATTTGATGATGCTGTAAACGAGCTGGCGCCGGAGTTTGAGGAGGCAGACGGACTTGTGGTGGCTTCGCCTGTGTACTACGGCTCCGCAAACGCAACCCTGATCGCATTTCTTGACAGGCTCTTTTACAGTACGGGCTTTGATAAAACAATGAAGGTCGGAGCAGGCGTGGTAATTGCAAGGCGCGGAGGCTGCTCTGCAACATTTGATGAACTGAATAAGTATTTTACGATATCCGGAATGCCCGTGGCATCCAGCCAGTATTGGAACAGTGTTCACGGAAGAGAGCAGGGCGAGGCATCCAAGGATGCAGAGGGACTGCAGACAATGAGAGTGCTTGCGAGAAATATGAGCTTCCTTATAAAGAGTATTGCGCTCGGGAAAGAAAAGTACGGTCTGCCGGAGACGGAAAAGGAAAGGCAGTGGACACATTTTATATCATGATAGATAAAAAGGAGAGACTTTAACATGATACTGAACAGTGCTGCCCAAAACGATCCGAACTACATCGAAAAGCTCGTTGATGAATTTGAATGTGATCTGAACTGTCCCTTAAACTGCTGTCTGGATTCTCTGGGCGGAGGCTTTATCGAGGGAGATTATGAAAGACTAAAGCAGTATGACGGAAAAAAGCTCATTGACGGCTCCACCTTCCGTTTGCGGGACTGCATTGAAAAAAACGGGGATGAGATAAAGTTTTGTCAGGATGAAAACGGGGTATGTCTGCTGTTAAAGGACGGAAAATGTCTGATACAGGCAAGCTTCGGAAGGCAGGCACTTAGCTATGAATGTCGTGAATATCCGAGGCGCATATTCAGCTTTGGGGATCATACGGAAAAAATGCTGGACCCGGAATGTCCTAAAGTAACGGAGATTTTTCTTAAACAGGAGCTGTGGTTCTGGGATTATATGACAAAGGTTATAGAGCCTGATCCCGAGGGACTGTTTGAAAAAAGGCGGAAGCTCATCCTTGCCTTAAAAGGGGGAGAAGAGGAGCTTTCCGAAACGCTTGATCATCTGTGCGATGAACATGGGATTGATATGCGCTGCAGGCAGGATAAAAAGCTTCCCGTTAATATGGAGGGGATAGTGCGGCATCTTTTTGCCTGTGCCGTCTTCGGATATTTATTCGAGTACGGATATGAAAGCGAAATATTTGACGAGCTTATATACCGGTTTATCGGGATGGGCGTAAGACTTTATGACTATCTGTCGGAAATCGATGATATCAGTCGTGAAAATATCGCTGTACATTTTAACAGGGGATGCTATAAAACCTTTGAAGCGGATGAGACCGAAAAGCATCAGGAGGTTCTCTTAAATGTGATGAGGGAGGCCGGTATATAGAAGACATTTCATCCGTGTGACGCTTATTACAGGAGACGTATTAATTCGTTTCCTGTTCGCAGGACGCATTTTTAGGCGTCCTGCGACTCCAAGTATATAGTAAACGCAATTATTTATTGTGTTTACTATATAAAAGGTTTGCCGTGGGGCAGGCCTTTTTTAGATGGATTTGAACGAGGAATTTGCTAAAAGAAGCCGGCTGGATTACAATAGTGGAAAAGACATAAATGAAAGGACTCATAGGGGGTATCATCAGGAGATCATGAAGAGATTTATTTCCGATAAGGCTGTTAACAGGGGGAGGCAGCCGGAGGTTGATATATTAAAAGCTTTCTGCATAGTAATGATGATATTGTTACATGCATTTGAATATATTACAGGGTTCGATACAAGTCAGCTTCCGGTATATAAGGCGATCCATTTTTCGGGGTCCTTTGTCGGAGCTGCGGCCTTTATGATATGCATGGGGATAGGCGTGAGATATTCCAGACATCAGGAGGTACGGGAGCATATAAAAAGGGGCTTTGAGCTCCTTACCGTAGGACAGCTGCTGTATCTTATTGACTACGGGATTCCCGGTGTCATCGGATTTTTGACATTCGGAGACAGGATCGCTCTTGCCAATGCCATGCTGGTGCTGCAGGATGATATCCTGACCTTTGCGGGTCTGGCATTTATCCTTCTGGGTATCCTTAAAAAGCTTAAGCTTTCTGACGGATGGATACTTGTGACAGCCCTCATAATGAATATACTTAACTTCATTCAGTATCATATGGGGCTGCCTATGCCGGAAAGCTTTCTTTTAAGGCAGTTCATAGCATTTTTTATAGTTAATGATGCGGAATGTTACTTTTCACTTTCCGTATATTTTATATTCGTGGCCTTCGGTTATTATATTGGCGGCATATATCCAAGGATCAGCGACAAGGACGGGCTTTCTGCCCGTATACTGATGATCTGTCTGCCCCCTTGGGCTCTGTATTATTTCATTCGCGTAAGAGGACTGATCCCCTTTCTGCCCGAATTTGATTCCGAGGAACAGAATATTATTAATTTCGGGCCGGATGCGGTGATGAACTGCATAGGGTGTCTTATGCTGCTGGCTCTTTTCTTCAGACTGCAAAAATTCATTCCCGAAAAGGTATCATCCGTGATCTACTTCATTTCCGCACACATAAATGAGTATTACTGCGTAAGCTGTGTACTTATTTCGTTTGGCGTTATCATAGAGGATATATTTCCCAATCTTCTTACGGGGTCTTTTTCGATCCTGGTATACGGTTTTATCGTGATAGGGCTTACGACCGTTGTGATAATAATAAATAACAGGTATCTGCGGCTGCATCCTGTGACTCTTAAGGAGCCGCTTAAAACGGTGCTTTTTTCATGCATATGGCTTCTTACGGCGGCGATCGTTGCCTATGTCTATCCGAAGCTTACAGAATACGCCACCATATGGAACAACTATCTTTTGCAGTGAACTGCTCATAAACAGCTTAAGGGGGGACGATCAGGTTATTTTGCGGCAGGTCTGAAGGATCATGACACATCTTAAAGAAAATAAGGGGGGGAAGATGAAAAAAAACGTTACCGGTATGTCATTCAGAGATCTTATAGAGAGGGAGGCTGCTTTAAGTGCCGATAAACCTCTGCTTTACATGGGGAGCAGAGCCTTCAGCTTAAAGGAGATAAATGACATAGCCGATAATATGGCTCAGGAGCTTTCGGCACTCGGAGTAAAGCGGGGCACACATGTAGGTCTTTGCGGCACGAACACGGCAAGGTGGGTAGCGGCATTTTTTGCCATACAAAAGCTTGGGGCAATTTGTGTCCTGATGAATCCGGCTCTTTTACCCAAAGAGATCGCGGAGTATTCATCCATCGGAGAGGTAACATATCTTTGCTGCGGAAAATCCCGTTTTTCAGATGATGAGGAAGGCTATATTGAAGCGATAAGGCAATCGGAGCATAATGCTGTTTCATATTTTTATAATATAGAAAAGGAGATAAAGGGGGTAGAAGGGGGAAAGGAGTCTGAATTCAGACCGCAGCCCGATGACCCTGCCATAATGCTTTTTACCTCGGGGTCAACGGCAAGACCGAAATGCGCTCTGCTTTCCTCCTACAGTGTACTCGTATCAGCCACAGAGAGCATGAAGAGCCAGCTGCTGACGGAAAATGACAGAACCTGCCTGATACTTCCGCTGTTTCATGTTTTCGGGATAGTGGCGGGGCTCTTTGCAAATATTCTTGCCGGCTCGGTTATGTATCTGCCGGAGGATATGCACACCGCCACGCTTATAGACACCATTGAACGCTATGAATGTACGGTTTTTCATGCGGTGCCCACTATGATGCTGATGCTCATTTCAAGCAAGGAGTTTTTACCTGAAAGGCTTAAGAGCGTAAGATGCACCATTCTTTCGGGAGCCGCAGCCACGAAGGAGCAGATCGAGCTGTTTCAGAAGAATCTTCCGAACGATCACTTTCTGTCCGCCTACGGTCTTAGCGAATCGGCGCCGGTCAGCACCCTTCCCTACGGAGATACCCTTGAAAACTGTATCACGACCGTAGGCAAGCCCATGGATCATATAAAGGTGAGGATCGTGGATATTGAAACAGGGCGCGACTGTATGCCCGGACAGAAGGGAGAGATCATTGTCAAGGGAGTCAATCTTATGACAGCCTATTACAAGGTCAGGATCGAGGATCAGAGCATCGACGGGGAAGGGTGGCTTCACACCGGAGATCTCGGATGCTTAAGAGAGGACGGTTATCTCTGTTTTCTGGGCAGACTGAAGGAGCTTATAATAAGGGGCGGTGAAAATATAATGCCGCAGGACGTGGCAGCGGCGGTCAGCACCTTAAAGCAGGTTAAGGACGTTAAGGTAGTTGCCGTGCCAAGCGATTTCTACGGGGAGGAGGTCTGCGCCTGCATAATATTAAGACCCGGGACAGAGTTTGACAGTGAAAGCGCCAAAAAAGAGCTGAAGGAGAAAATAGCGGGATTTAAGATACCCTCGTATTTTCTCATATACGAGGAATTTCCGGTCCTTGCCACGGGAAAGGTTGATATGGTGTCGCTTAAAAAGGATGCCGCTGCTTTGGCGTTTGCTGCGCCGGAGTGGAATGCAGACAGTCCCTGTGACACATGGCAGATCGATCGAAAGAGCTCTGAATGTTGACAGGAATAATATAAAAATAGTAGACTCTACTGTAAATTTATTTTTTCACAGCTCCTAACGAAAGGAATGAAAATGGCGGATTGGGTGATCATAGTAGATGATGATGAAACTAATATCAAGATAGCAGGCCGGATCTTAAGTAAAGCCGGAATGCGTGTCACGGCGATGAAATCAGGGGAAGCACTGATCCGTTATGTGGAGGAAAATGAGACACCGGATCTGATCCTTTTGGATATCAAGATGCCGGGCATGGACGGTTTTGAGACACTGTCAAGAATACGTCAGATAAAACGGGCAAAAAATGTTCCGGTCATCTTTCTCACCGCAGATGAAAAGGATCAGACAGAGGCGAAGGGACTTGCCGCGGGAGCAATGGATTTTATTAAAAAGCCTTTCGTGCCGGAGATCCTTACGATCCGTGTGCGCCATACGATAGATCTTGACCATTTGCAGCGGAATCTCGCCGATGAGGTTGATAGGAAATCCAAAGAAAATGAACGTCTGTTTCTTCATGTGGTATCGTCTCTTGCTTCTGCCATTGATGCAAAGGATACATATACCAACGGACATTCCTCAAGAGTGGCCGGGTATTCGAGAGAGATCGCAAAAAGAGCCGGCTATGAAGGGAAGCAGCTGGAGGATATCTATATGATGGGACTTCTGCATGATGTGGGAAAGATCGGAATACCGGATGCCGTGATCAATAAGCCCGCAAAGCTGACGGATGAGGAATATGACATCATAAAGAACCATCCTGTACTGGGAGCGAGGATCCTCGGAAATATAAAGGAGATGCCGGGCCTGCAGAAGGGAGCAAGGTGGCATCATGAAAGATATGACGGGAAGGGTTATCCGGACGGGCTTTCGGGAAAGGACATTCCTGAAGAGGCAAGGATCATTGCCGTGGCGGACGCATATGATGCCATGACAAGTCACAGAAGCTATAGGGAACCTCTTTTGCAGAGCGTTGTCCGTGAGGAGATCATAAATGGAATGGAAACCCAGTTTGATCCGGAATTTGCCCGGATAATGCTCGGCATGATCGATGAAGATACAGGGTATAAGATGAGGGAAGAATAATAAAGCTATGTGGATCATAAATTGTATTTTGCTTGTCATGGGATCCGTGGCGGCCGTGATGGGGATCAGCTTTTTATTACGGAATAAGGATGCAGCGGGAAAGATGCGTAATTATATATGCGCGCTTGGGATCTCGTCAGCTGTATGGTGCCTTACCTATGGTGTCATAGGCATCACGGAGGAGCTTTATATCTGTGATCCTGTCCGCGCTGTCGGTGTTTTATCCATTGCATCGTTCCTTCTTTCAGAGGTGTTTCTCGTGACGGAGATATCGGGGGCAGGAAAGAAAACGGTTCGTGCAGTGAGAATGTTTTCTGCAGTCATATCGTTTATAGATGTTTTTGTATATGCGGCTTTCGGAGTGGATACCTTTATGCGGATGGACGGCAGAACAACATGGGTTGCAAATCCGGATTTTGAAATGAACCGAAGGCTGCATTCGGTTTACATTCTGTTGATGTTTCTTCAGTTGATAACCTTTGGGATAATCTGGGTCAGAACGAATAAGATAAAAAGGCTCCGGCATTTTCTGACGATGGTTTTCGTTGCAAATTTCACCCTGCTTTTCTTCAGCCTTCCGGATACTTTTCTGCCGGCGTGCGGATATCCGGCGGTGGCCACATCCGGCATCGGTGCCGCTGCCTGCGCGATCGTTATGTGGTACGGCGCAACGCAGCTTTCTTCCTTTGATATAAGAATGGGCAGCATAAAGGACAAGGTTTTTGATTTTATTGATGCGGGTGTGACCGTGTTTGATCTTTCCGGAAGAGCAGCGCTTATGAACCGTTACGCAGCTGAAAGGATAAGCGATGCCCCAAAAACCGGGTATATGCTGGATGATCTTTTTGAACTTGAAGGTTTGTTCGCAAAGGATATATTAAAGCTCTCCGAGGAAAAGATTTACGCCGCAAGATTTAAGGACAGGGGAAATTCACATGCGTATTCTGTCAGGATCAATGGTGTAAGGGACAGCTTTGAAGAGGTTTTCTGCTATATGTGCGTCTTTATAGACGTGACGGAGGAGGTGGAGGCTATCCGGAAATTTGAGGTGGCATCCGAGGCAAAGAGCCGTTTTCTGGCGCAGATGTCCCATGAGATCCGCACGCCCATCAATGCCGTGCTCGGTATGAATGAGATGATCCTTCGTAAGGAAAAGGATAATGATATTTTAGACTATGCAAGGGATATTGACTCCGCGGGGAAGACGCTTTTAGCGCTCATAAACAGCATACTGGATTTTTCAAAGATCGAAGACGGGAAGATGGAGATAATACCCGTGAAATATGATACAGCATCCTTTATCAATGATCTTGTAAACTCTGTGCTGCAGCGGGCGGACGCAAAGGGTCTTGTCCTTGAGACGGATATTGACGAGACGATTCCCTGCGCGCTTTTGGGAGATAATGTCCGGTTTTCGCAGGTGATCATGAACCTGCTTACCAATGCCGTAAAATATACGCCGAAAGGAACTGTCACTCTTACCATACGGGCTGAAAAAAAGGAAGAAAATAAGGTGCTGCTTGGTGTATCCGTAAGGGATACGGGTATTGGGATAAAGGAAGAGGACAGGGAAGCACTGTTTGAATCCTTTGAACGTCTTGAAGAGATCAGAAATCATAATATCGAAGGTACGGGACTGGGACTTTCAATTGTAGTAAGCCTCCTTAAGCTTATGGACAGCACACTTACCGTGGAAAGCGTCTATGGGGAGGGCTCCTGCTTCAGCTTTAAGCTGTATCAGGAAATCGCTGACGATACGCCGATCGGGGATTACAGATTAAGACTGCAGGAAAGCTATGTCGACAGAAATGTGCAGAAGGTCATAAGCGCTACGAAGGCAAGGGTTCTGGTGGTGGACGATAATGATGTGAACAGGAAGGTCTGTGAAAATCTTCTGAAGCTTTTATCCATCAGTCCCGATATGGTTTCCTCGGGAGCAGAAACCATCGGGCGTATGAAAAGCAATACCTACGATGTTGTGCTCCTCGATCATATGATGCCTGAAATGGACGGAATAGAAACCATGAAAAAGCTCCGTGAGGAAGGACTCATCCCCGATGAAACAACGGTTATCGCTCTTACGGCAAATGCGGTAGTGGGGGCAAGAGAGATGTATCTTGAAGCCGGGTTTGATGATTACCTGTCCAAGCCCGTAGCTTTGAAGGAGCTGGAGGAGAAGCTTGTAAAATATCTGCCGATGTCGGCTTTTATTAAAGATGACGAAGAGATCATGGAATTTGCTCCGGAGGAGGAAGTAGAGGAATTTTATCCGGAAGATAAAGGAAATGCTCCTCTTTTCAGATTAAGGGAAAAGGGGATCAATGTGGATGAAGGAATAGGCTATGCTGCCGGGGATGAAGGCTTCTATACGGAAATACTCGAGGATTTCTCAAAGGGATTCAGGGAAAAGTCGTATCATCTGCAGAGATTTTGTAAGGATGAGGATATGAAAAATTACGAGATACTCATACATGCCGTTAAAAGCAACGCAAAATCTGTCGGAGCACAGGAGCTGCAGGAGATGGCAGCAAAGCTTGAGGATGCTGCCGCACAGGGCAGAACGGATATTATAAAGGAAGAACATGAAGCCTTTATGGAACGGTACAGGGATACAGTCAGACTGATTGATGCCGTGCTGCACCGGGGCGAGGCTTTCTGATGTGGATATTGCAAAAGCGGACAGGTAAAACGGCTAAGTTAATTCGCTGCCGTGCTTAATTCAGGATGAAAATATGGATGAAAGATTAAAGGAAAATGAACTGTTTCAGACAGCGCATATCATGATCCTGATATGCTATACCATTTTTGCGACGATCCTGATCGGAGAGTCGCTGCTGCTTGGCTGGGAGACATGGGCGCTCGTGTTGATAGTGGCGGGTATAGTGTCCGGATGGATAATTCATATCAGGGCAAGGATTCCTGAGTATGCGAGACTGTGGATATATTCTTTGCTTATGATGGCAACCTTTTTCTTCTACGGGATCCACCCCACCTCTGCCTATGATCTTGCCACGGTAATGTGCGCCGTGATCATACTGTATTCCATGACGGGGGTAAAAAAGCTGATCCTCCTGTGTCAGATAACATATCTTGTTACCTTTGCATATGATATTGCCGGAATGATAAGCTCCGGCTTCGTTTTTACTTCTCTTGAAGTGACAAGATCCCTTTTGCATATTGCCATGATCATTATGGTAGGCTGGGTTGCCCGGGTGATCATAGACAGATGGGGAAGGGTGTTAAATCGAGTGGGACGGGAGCTCAGGGAGCTAAAAGAGGGAACGGAACAGCTCAATGATTTTCTGGCGAATGTATCCCATGAGATCAGGACTCCGGTAAATGCCGTAATGGGTTTTACCGAGGTATCCATGGAGATGGAGAAGGATGAGCGGATACTTGGCAATATGCACTCAGTGATGGAAGCAGGGAGGCGTATCAATGATCAGATCAGCGATATTCTGGATTACTCCGAAATCTACAGGGGGTCGCTGGCGGAAAACTGCGAGGATTATATGCTTTCATCTGTTATTTATGATGTCAGCGCAGCGCTTATGCCGCTTATGCATTCATCCTGCGAGCTGATCATAGATGTGGATCCGAAATGTCCGGCTGTTTTGAATTCGGATTCCTTAAAGCTGAAAAAGATACTGCATCATCTTCTGGAAAATTCGCTTAAGTATACAAAAGAGGGAGGAATATATGCTCATCTGTATACTGTGGATACGGATTACGGGGTTAACCTTTGCATAGAGGTGGAGGACACCGGGATAGGGATGGAGGCTCAGGAGGCAGAGAAGTCAACCGGCGGATTCTATCAGGGAGACTCCTCACGGTCAAGACAGGGCAGCGGGCTGGGGCTTGGACTTGCCATTGTAAACGGTTTTACAGCCGCAATGGGCGGGTTTATGAAAATTACCAGTCATATCGGAGAAGGAACAAAGGTAGTATTAAGTCTGCCGCAGCAGGTGACAGACGAAAAAAGCTGTATGCTTATTCCGGAAAAAGAAGTCCTTAATCTTGGCGCTTTTGTCCGTTTTTCAAAGTTTAAATCCCCGGATGTCCGGGAATATTACAGGAGACTTATGAGTAATGCCGTGACCGGGATGGAAATTACGATACACAGGGTGGAGAGTCCTGAAGAGTTAAAGCGGCTTTGTGACAGCATATCTCTTTCCCATCTTCTCGTGGGAGTGGAGGAATATGAAGAAAACAGGGATTTTCTGGAGTCTCTTGCAAATAAGACCATCGTTGTGATAGCGGCCGGAGAGGATTTTACGGTTGCCGGGACATCCCTGTGTGCGCGTATACCAAAACCGATCAGCACCTTTTCCATAGTTGAGATCCTGAATATGAAGCCGGGATTTCACGGGGAAGCAGATATACGGATGGTGACTGAAAATGTCCGTGTTCTGGTGGTGGATGATGAGACTATGAATCTGTCCGTGGCAAGGGGGATTTTTGAAAGATATAAAATGCAGGTTGATACGGCTCTTTCAGGCTATGAGGCTATAGAGCGTGCGGGAAACAGGGAATATGACATCATATTTATGGATCATATGATGCCGGGCATGGACGGCGTTGAGACGGTAAAACGGATCCGGGCGGTGCGTGGAGAAAAAGCGGGATGTCCTGCCATAGTCGCGCTGACGGCAAATGCGGTAAGCACGGCGAGAGAAATGTTCTTAAAAGAGGGCTTTGATGGTTTTTTGAGCAAGCCGATAGAGCTTCATGAGCTGGAACATATCCTTAAGAGAGTGCTGCCTGAGGATAAGCTCAGGTATGAACCCGCAGACCGGGCAGAACAGGCAGGGACTGCAGGCACTAAAGAAGCCGTAAAGACCACCGATGGAGAGGGACCGGAAAAGTCCGAAGGATATCGGGATGTGGGAATTGACAGAGACCGGGGACTTTTTTATTGTCAGAACGATAAAGAGCTTTACGATTCCGTTTTAATGCAATATGCAAAAGATCACAAAGAAAAAGCCGAAAGGCTTGAGACTGCGTTTGCGGCGGGGGATATGAGAAATTATGAGATATATGTACATGCGTTAAAGAGTACATCAAAGATGATAGGGGCGGGAAAACTGTCTGAAACAGCAGAAAAGCTTGAGAATATGGCATCACAGGGAGAGCAGCTGCCGGAAAGTACGCACAGGGAGATGATGGATCGTTACCGGCTTATATCAGAGACTGTTCTAAAAGAGATAAACCCCGCAGGCACAGATGATGGAGGACACCCCTTAAAAGAGGAGCTCCTTGGGACAGAGGGGGATGATGATGTCGTATTTGAGTTTGATGCTGAAAACAGCGATGGGGATTTATAAATGAAGGTAATAAAAAGAATCGTAGCATTCATACAGGATCCGAATAAGGCATTAGAGGAACGTCTTTTCGTACTTCTGCCCATGCTTACCGAGATAGCTGTATTTCTGGTGTTTATCGGCGATATCCTTTGCGGAGAGAATATCCTGGAAATCCTTATCCTTTTAGGAACCCTGATCCTTAATCCGGTTATTGTATATGTCTGCCTTAAATGGCATAAGGTAGATACGGGAAGCAGCATCATTGCGGTATTGGTGGTTTTTGTCATTATGCCCGTTGTTTTCTTTTTCGGCGGGGGACCGGACGGGGGAGGTATCCTGTGGTTTACCTATTGCGCCATATATGTCGGTCTTCTTGTAAAGGGACGTCTGAAGACGATCCTGCTGTTCCTTCTTTTTGCGAGCGCTGCGGCAGATTACGCCATCGCCTGGTATCATCCGGAGTTTATCCACGGACACGGAAGGGGCATGTATTATATTGACTCGCTCCTGTCCGTATTTGCGGTGGGGATTTTTGCGTATTTTATGATCCTGTTCCAGAACAATATGTACCGGGCGGAGAGCGAAAGAGCCATGAAAGAGGCAAGCAGGGTCGAGCAGCTTAACGCTTCGAGGAATGCTTTTTTTGCAAATATGAGTCATGAGATCCGTACTCCGATAAATACCATACTGGGCTTAAATGAAATGATCTTAAGAGATGAGGTATCGGACGAGGTAAAGGAGGATGCCGAAAGCATACAGGGCTCGGGAAAGCTGCTCCTTGCTCTGATAAACGATATCCTTGATCTTTCAAAGCTTCAGTCCGGACAGATGAGGATCGTGCCGTCACAGTACCGAACCGGTGAAATGATACGGGAGATCGTGGCGATGCTTGCGCCAAAGGCAAAGGAGAAGGGACTGGAGTTTACGGTAAATATCGCACCTGATGTCCCATCCGGGCTTTATGGCGATGAAATGCGCATCCGGCAGATTCTGATCAATGTATTAAACAATGCCATTAAATACACAAACAAAGGAAAAGTATCTCTTGATATACATACAGGAAGAGATACAGGGGACGGACTCCCGATCATCTTCACTGTCACGGATACGGGTATTGGAATTAAAAAAGAGGATATGCCCTATCTGTTTTCGGCATTCAAGAGGGTGGATGAGAATCAGGTTCACCATATAGAGGGAACGGGTCTGGGGCTTTCCATTGTAAAGCAGCTGACGGATATAATGGGCGGCAGGATCACGGTGGACAGTGTCTATACAAAGGGTTCTGTCTTTATCATTGAAATACCGCAGAGGGTCACCGATGAGAGAGGGATTGAGGAAAATGCGGGAGATATCCATCATGACACTAACACAGGCTCATCCTATCTCAGCAGCTTTGAGGCGCCTGAGGCAAGAGTCCTTATTGTGGATGACAACGCCTCTAATCTTCTGGTAGAGAGAAAGCTTTTAAAAAGCACAAGGGTAATCGCAGACGAGGCTAAAAGCGGCAGGGAGGCTCTTGAAAAGACCTTGGAAACAGCGTATCAGGTGATACTGATGGATCATCTGATGCCGGAAATGGACGGGATCGAATGTCAAAGAAGGATCAGACAGCAAAAGGGCGGTTTAAGCAAAAATGCGAAAATAGTAGCCCTCACCGCCAATGCCGGGGAGGATCATAAAAGGCTTTTTGAGCAGGCGGGGTTTGACGGGTATCTTACAAAGCCGGTAAGCGGAGAGGAGCTGGAGAGGGAGGTGGCGCGTCTTCTTCCACAGGAGCTTATTACCGTGAAGAGAAGAGATGAAAATGTTCTTTTGAGTACGGTAAAGTGGATGAATCTGCATGAGCACAAGGCGCATCTAATGATCACGACGGAAAGCGTGGCAGATCTCCCGGAGGAGCTTATCAAAAAATATGAGATCGGGATCATCAGTCATAAGGTTCGTACAGACCGGGGCGTATTCCGGGACGGAAAAGAGATTGACGCAAAGGGTCTGCTTAATTATCTGCAAAAAGAGGGGGCGTATCTGGAAACATCCGCTGCTTCTGTGCAGGAGCACGAGGAGTTCTTTGCCGATATGCTTGAAAGAGCGGAGAAGGTGATCCATATTGCGGTTTCGGGTCATGTAGAGCATAGCGGCTGCAAGTCCGCAGCAGAGGCCGCAAAATCCTTTGATAATGTGTATGTCGTCGATTCCGCTCATCTGTCAAGCGGGCAGGGGATCCTTGTGTTGGAGGCGGCAAAGATGGCAAAGAAGGGATTTGCGGCGGAGGACATTATAAAACAGCTTGAAATTCTGACGCCAAAGATACATACGAGCTTTGTGACAGGCAGCCTTAAATACCTTATAAGGGCAGGGCAGGTAGGAGCGGTATACGGCGGATTCCTGAATTCCCTTATGGCGCATCCGGTTCTGGTCATGAAAAACGGAAGGATAAAGATGTCCGGCATTTATTTTGGTACCAATGAATATGCGCAGGAAGCCTATATGAAAAGAGAAATGCGAAGGATGCAGAATGCGGATAAGGGGACACTGTTTATTACCTATGCAGGTATGGAAGCGGATGAGATTTTAAGGATAAGGAAGCTGGTGAGCAGCAGGGTGAAATTTGACAATATTTACATGGTACAGGCATCGCCTGCCATTTCAGCAAATTGCGGTCCGAAAACCTTTGGTTTTTTGTACAGGAAATAAACATAACGGGGCTGTCACAACATCTGTTGCAACAGCCCCGGCTTTTGTTAGTGCGCCTGACGGCGCACGCTTCTTTCATTTGGTTTTTGATATCAGCCAAGCATTGCGAGCGCTTCGTCACGGGTGATCTGTCTGCCATTGTAAGAATAAACATTATCTCCGGTCGGCTTTGTTATAACATGGATACCCATACTTCCCCATGCATTATCCACCTTCTCGGATGAGCTTATCCAGTGCCAGACGAAGTCGGAGATATCAAGCTTCTCACCGAGTTTACCCTTACTGTAGAGAGCCTTTGCGTCATAAAGCGTCTCAAAGAAATAACCTCCGTTTACCATGTCCATCTCTTCATCGCTGAGCTTGGTGCCTGCCTTTTTAAGCTTGTCCATTTCTTCCTCTTTAAGTTTTTTGAGCTCGTTTTCATAATTGTTATTCATAATATGTTTCCTCCTTTTTTATCATGAACTTTATTAAACTGTGAAAAATGTGTTGTTCCTTTGTTTGATCATACTATAACACCTCTTGTGTCACAGAAGCGTCACATACCGGAAAAATTTTGATGTTATAAGTGATCTTTCTGTGACGCTTCATGGTTTAATATTACCTCATAAACAGAAATGCAGCAGGTATTTACTATATATCGGGAGTCGCAGATCGCTTGAAGATGCGTCCTGCGAATAGGAAACGAATAAATTCATTTCCTATAATTCAGATGATCAAATGTATGTAAAGGAGGATGAAAAAATGAGTGATACCAAAAGAAGTCTCAGTATGGAGGAGCTGGAAAATGTCTCAGGCGGACGTATAACCGAAAAACAGGCTTTGGACGCGGCATTGAAGCATGCGGGAAAGAAGAAGGGCAGTGTTAACTTAAAGAAGAATAAGCTGGAGTTTGATGACGGTATATACAAATATGAGGTCGAGTTCATTGAAAACGGCTATGAATATGAATTTGATATCGATGCCGATACAGGCATGATATTAAAGTTTGAAAAGGAGCTTTGTGACTGATAATAAAAACTATAATTAGAAAAGGAAAACAAAATTATGAAGAACATTAACAAAGATGATAAAAGAGGACTTGAGGGCATCGACAGGAATGAGCTTACCGATGAACAGCTGGAAATGATAAACGGAGGTTCCTTTACGGAAACGGTTGATGACAGCAAATATCTTAAGGCACGTGGACTGATAGACGATGATTTCGGCGAGCTTTATTCTATGTTCCATTGGGGCACTGCCTCTTCTACGGTAGATGCAGGATGGGCTAAGATAGGTGTTACCTGTGTTACAAAACCGTTAGGAGAAAAGAATCTGTATTTTTATCAGGGTAAGCAGATCAGCCGTGGTGAAGCACATATGCTGCTCGGGAAATAAACAGGAAAGCCTGAAACAGGTGACAGGGGGACTCTCCCCCTGTCTTTTTCTTGTGAAGGCAATGAGCCAAGGTGCAAGCGGTAGCTGTGAGATGATAATGAGCCAAGTGATCGTTAAAAATTTAACTAGATGTATTTTTTTGTATACAATATAAAATAACAGGTGATTGACAAGGTTCAAACACAGATAAACACTGGATTTTCTAAAATTGTGAAAAATTTGACAAAAATTTGACATAAGCCTTTTATTGTGTTAATTTATTAACACGATGAAACATAAACCAAATAAACGGTGTTAAAACTGTACGGATAAACGGATCTTGTCCGGCAGCCGTGGAAGATTTACAGGTCCGAAAGCGGGGCACCGATTTTAACCGCCGGAGAAAACGGCGCACAAAAGGAGGAAAAAAAGAATGAGAGAAGAGTGGAGAGGGTTTAAAGGAACCCACTGGGTAGATGATGTAAATGTCCGTGATTTCATTCAGGACAACTACACACCTTATGACGGAGATGAGTCATTCCTTGCTGGCCCTACGGATGCAACCAACAAGCTTTGGGGTAAGCTTCAGGAGCTTCAGAAGGCAGAGCGTGACAAGGGCGGAGTCCTTGACTGCGAGACCGAGATAGTTTCAAGCCTTACCGCTTACGGCCCCGGCTACATCGATGAGAGCATGAAGGATCTGGAGAAGGTAGTAGGTATCCAGACCGATAAGCCTCTTAAGAGAGCATTCATGCCTTACGGCGGTATCAAGATGGCTCAGGAAGCAGCAAGCCAGTACGGATACAAGGTAAATGAGAAGTATGACCAGATCTTCAACGAGTATCACAAGACTCACAATCAGGCGGTTTTTGATGCTTATACAGATGAGATGAAGGCAGCCCGTCATACCCACATCGTTACGGGACTTCCGGATACCTACGGAAGAGGACGTATCGTAGGCGATTACAGAAGAGTAGCTCTTTACGGTATAGATTACTTAATAGCAAAGAAGAAGGAAGACAAGAAGAACTGCGGACACGGCGATATGACCGATGACATCATCCGTTTAAGGGAAGAGCTTGCCGAGCAGATCAGGGCATTAGAGGGAATGAAGGAGATGGCAAAGATCTACGGCTTTGATATCTCACAGCCCGCAAAGAATGCAAGAGAAGCTGTTCAGTGGCTGTACTTCGGATATCTTGCAGCGATCAAGACACAGAACGGCGCTGCAATGTCAGTAGGACGTATCTCTACATTCCTTGATATCTATATCGAGAGAGATCTTAAGGAAGGCACTCTTACAGAGAGCGAGGCTCAGGAGCTTATCGACCACATGACAATGAAATTCAGGATGGTTAAGTTCGCTCGTATCGAGTCCTATAACCAGCTTTTCTCGGGCGATCCCGTATGGGCAACCCTTGAGATGGGCGGTATCGGAATGGACGGACGTCACATGGTTACAAAGAACGATTACCGTTTCCTTCATACTCTTGAGAACATGGGACCTTCACCCGAGCCCAACCTTACGGTGCTCTATTCATCACAGCTTCCCGATAACTTCAAGAAGTATGCGGCATATATCTCGGTTACGACATCTTCCATCCAGTATGAGAACGATGATGTAATGAAGCCTATCTGGGGCGATGATTACAGCATCTGCTGCTGCGTATCCGCTACACAGACAGGTAAGGAGATCCAGTTCTTCGGCGCTCGTGCAAACCTTGCAAAGGCTCTGCTTTACGCTATCAACGGCGGCAAGGACGAGAAGCACAAGGACAAGGCAGGAAAGCCCATGCAGGTTGGTCCCGAGCTTGCTCCCATCACGGATGAATATCTTGACTATGACAAGGTAATGCACAACTACGATATCATGCTTGACTGGCTTGCAGGACTCTATGTAAATATCCTGAACCTCATCCACTATATGCATGATAAGTATTACTATGAGGCAGCCGAGATGGCTCTTATCGATACAGACTTAAGAAGAACCTTTGCAACAGGTATCGCGGGCTTCTCACATGTTATCGACTCACTTTCGGCTATCAAGTACGCAAAGGTTAAGATCTTAAGGGATGAGTTCGGTCTTGCCACAGGATTTGAGACAACCGGTGACTTCCCTAAATACGGAAACGATGATGACAGGGCTGATGAGATCGGTGTATGGCTTCTTAAGACCTTCATCACAAAGGTAAAGAAGTATCACACATACAGGAATTCAGAGCCTACAACCTCTATCCTGACGATCACATCAAACGTTGTATACGGAAAAGCTACAGGTGCCACACCTGACGGAAGAGAGGCATACAAGCCTTTCGCTCCCGGTGCATCACCTTCATACGGCGCAGAGCAGAGCGGACTTCTTGCATCACTCAACTCGGTTGCAAAGATCCCTTACGAGTATTCACTTGACGGAATCTCGAATACCCAGACAATGAGCCCCGATGCACTCGGACATGATGACAGGGAGAGGGCAAAGACTCTTGTAAGCGCTATGGACGGATACTTCGATAACGGTGCTCATCACCTTAACGTTAACGTATTCGGTACAGAGAAGCTCCTTGATGCACAGGCTCATCCCGAGAAGCCCGAGTATGCTAACTTCACGATCCGTGTATCGGGATATGCGGTTAAGTTCATCAGCCTCACAAAAGAGCAGCAGGATGACGTTATCGCAAGAACATGCCACAAGAAGCTTTGATAAGAAAGAGTGGCAGCTTAAGCGGAACTGATCTTTCATAAATAATAATAAA
>JAGBOJ010000131.1 GCA_017633935.1 Lachnospiraceae bacterium
GTACACCGTAAACTAAATTGCTGGTACATTCACGCAGAATGATTGTGCATATGCAATGAATCCGAATGAGGCAATGCGGGCATTGCCGATTGAGGATGAAGCGGCATATGTGCAATCAGACAAGTGAATGTGCCGGATAATTTGTTTACGGTGTACTAGTATAATAAGGAAATGCAGCCGGTGCCGAAGCGGGAGAGGATCGAAAGCGGAGGGTAAAAGGGAAACAGGTGAAAGGCCTGTACGAACCCGTCACTGTGAATGCGGAGCGTATGCGTGGGCTTAAAGTATGGTGTTTTACGCAGAATGGGAAGATATACCTCTTAAAAAGTGTATCCGACCGGAAAATGCTGTGCGGAGGCTCAGTCACTGAAGGGAAGCATCAATATTTGGTTTACATAAATTTGAACCAGCCGATACGAGACCTTTGGGAAGGCGGTCATACGCGGTGAGGCAAAGTCAGGAAACCTGCCGGTTGTGAAGATACGAAGTAGGGAACCGTAAACAAATTGACCGAACAGATCGCGCAGGATTTTCAGGTTAATTGTTACCGTTTCTGACGTAACTTAAGTCACGGGAAACTGACTGTATCGGAACAGACTGCCCTGTATGGAGGAGCCTGTTTTGTTACGCCCGCGGCATTTATGCAGCGGGATTTTATATGTTTTAGGAGCTGTGCAGAAATAAAAGGAGGATATGAAGGATGAAAAGATTTTTTGCTATGCTTATGACAGGGATGGCAGTCACGCTGTCTGTTACCGCCTGCGGGATCAAGGTGGTGGATAACGGAACGGAAACGGTCATTTATGATGATTCCGAAAACACAGAGCAGGAGGGTGAAGAAAAAGCATCCGATGAGACTAAGACGGAAGAGGCTAAGACAGAGGTGACAGAGGAAGATACCGATGATGAGGAAAATTATGAGACGGGAGATGCTTCACTGGATGATCCGGGAAACCAGGATGAGATAGGGGATAAGGAGCTTTTGGTGATAAGCTTCGGTACAAGCTTCAATGACAGCAGGAGGCTTACCATAGGAGCCATAGAAGGTGATCTTAAAGAGGCCTTCCCCGATTATTCCGTCAGAAGGGCATTTACCTCCAATATAATAATCGACCATATAAATAAGAGGGACGGCATTTTGATAGATGATGTGGACGGAGCCTTAAAAAGAGCCGTGGATAACGGGGTAAAGGAGCTTGTCGTCCAGCCGACTCATCTTATGGACGGCTACGAATATCACGATCTTGTGGAGGAGGTAAGCGAATATGCCGGCAGCTTTGAAAGTGTGAGGTTTGGAGAACCGCTTCTTACAAGCGATGAGGATTTCAAGGCGGTAGAAAAGGCCATTACGGACTGGACGAAGGAATATGACGACGGTGAAACTGCCATAGTGTTTATGGGACACGGAACAGAAGCCGATTCCAACAGCGTGTACGGGAAAATGCAGGATATGCTGACTGAAGACGGCTATAAAAATTATTTTCTGGGCACGGTCGAGGCCGAGCCTGCACTTGAAGATGTGATCGCTTCCGTTAAGGCGGGAGAATATAAAAGGGTAGTCCTTGAGCCGCTTATGGTGGTCGCGGGAGATCATGCAAATAATGATATGGCAGGAGACGAGGACGGGTCATGGAAGAAGGAGTTTGAAAAGGCCGGATATGAGGTTGAATGCCTGCTCAGAGGGCTCGGTGAAAATGAGGATATCAGAAAGCTCTATGCGGAGCATGCAAAGGCTGCTATGGAAGTAGGAGAAGAGCTTAAGGAGTCAAAGGCCGGGGACACAAAGGAAATTAAGGCAGAAGACCTTAAGGACGGTTCATATGAGATAGATGTCGATTCCAGCTCTGATATGTTTAATATCGAAAAATGCTCCCTTACGGTAAAGGACGGGAAGATGACTGCTGCAATGACTATGGGCGGCAAGGGTTATCAGTATGTTTTCATGGGAACGGCAGAAGAAGCACAGAAAGCATCGGAAAAGGACTATACCGGCTTTGAGGAAAAGGATGATAAGCATATCTTTACCGTCCCGGTTGAAGCGCTGAATAAGGAGACGGATTGTGCCGCATTCAGTAAAAAGAAGGAAACATGGTATGACAGGACGCTTGTATTTAAGTCAGATAAGCTCCCCCGGAATGCTTTTAAGGAGGCAGAGGCTGAAAATGACAGCACAGAGATCAGGGACGGCGAATATGAGTCAAAGGTTGAACTTAAGGGTGGAACGGGACGCGCAAGTGTAGAATCACCGGCTAAGGTTACCGTTAAAAACGGCATGGCTAGTGCAACGATCGTTTGGAGCAGTCCCAATTATGACTATATGCTTGTAAACGGGGAGAAATATCTTCCCGTAAATAAGGACGGGAATTCGACATTTACGATCCCTGTGGAGGCTTTCGATAAAGAGTTTAAAGTGATAGCAGATACCACAGCCATGAGTAAACCGCATGAGGTGGAATACACGCTCAAATTTGAAGCTGTAAAGTAAATGAAGGAAAAAATAAAAGCGGTCGGGCTGCTCCTGACAGTTATTTTACTCACCGGAGGATGTGCGCATATAGGGAATAGCGTTCCGGCAGCAGGTCCTTCCTATAATACTGTTAAAGAGACGGCAGAACGTGATGAAGAAGAGGTATCCTTTGAAAAAGGCCCGCAGCCGGTTTTATCCCCTGAAAATGAAACAGGGAGGCTGAAGCTCGATCACGCAAGGGAATTTTCCGTAAGGTTTTACGGAGACGATTATACGCTTATTGATATAGCTGCCACAGGTGAATATCTTGTTGTGGATGAGGGTGCAGGGGTGCCTGAGGAGCTGGATGAGGATATTGTCGTATTAAGGAAGCCTTTTGAACATACCTATCTTGCGGCAAGCTCCGTAATGGATTTTTACAGGGAGCTTGGAATCCTTGACAGGGTTGGGATGACCAGTACGAAGTATGAGGACTGGAGTATAGATGAGGTAAAGAGGGCGCTGTATGAAGGGGACATGGAATATGTGGGAAAATACAACGCTCCGGATTATGAATACGTGCTTGAAAGCGGATGCGATCTGGCTGTGGAATCCACGATGATATATCACAGTCCCGAGGTTAAGGAAAAGCTTGAAGAGCTCAATATTCCGGTGATGGTCGAGCATTCAAGCTACGAAAGGGACCCTCTCGGCAGACTTGAATGGATAAAGCTTTACGGGATATTAAACGACAGGCAGAAGGAGGCCGGAGCTTTTTATGAGGAGGCCGTAAAAAAGCTTGAGTCGGTGACGGATACGGCGGGGACCGGAAAAACGGCGGCATTTTTTTATTTTACGGCAAACGGCGGAGTAAGCGTCAGAAAGGAAAATGATTATGTCGCTAAGATGATAGGGCTTGCCGGAGCTGAATATGTTCCGAGGTTTGATGAGGGTGATGATGCACAGATGAGATCATCCGTCACGATACAGAGCGAAAGTTTTTATGAGAAGGCTCATGCTGCTGATTTTCTGATATATAACAGCACGATAAGCGGAGAGGTGGATTCCCTTGAGGATTTATTTGAAAAGAATGATCTGATCAGGGAATTTAAGGCGGTAAAGGAAGGACAGGTGTGGTGTACCAGGGCCGATATGTTTCAAAGGGTGACAGCGGCTGCCGATATAACTGCAGAGTTTCACGAGGTGTTTTCCGGAAATACGGACGGTTCCGGTCTGATGTATTTATACAGGCTTAAATGACGGAAAAAGAAAGAAAAAACAGATATATTTTCTCGTTTGTGCTTCTGGCATTGCTGCTGGGGCTTTTTGGAGTTTTAAATCTCTGCATGGGGAGTGTGAGACTTTCCGCGCAGGATGTGGCAAACGCATTATTTTACTGCGCGGATACTCCGGCGGGGGATATCCTTTTCAGGATAAGAATGCCGAGACTGCTTTCGGCAATGATACTGGGAGGTGCGTTATCGGTATCGGGATTTCTGCTGCAGACCTTTTTTCACAATCCGATTGCGGGACCCTTCGTGCTTGGGATATCATCGGGCGCTAAGCTCATGGTCGCAATATTTATGATCTTATCCCTCAGGCTTGGAAATGCACTTAATTCATGGACGATGATAGCTGCGGCATTTTTGGGAGCGATGCTTGCCATGGCCTTTGTGCTCGCGGTCGCATCGTATTCGGGCAGGATTTCCGTACTCATAATCTGCGGAGTGCTCACGGGGTATTTCTGCTCGGCACTTACGGAGCTTTTTATTACCTTTGCGGATGATTCGGATATTGTAAATCTTCACGGCTGGTCACAGGGCAGCTTTTCGGGTATAAACGGATCAAATGTCAGGGTCTTTTCGATAGTGATCCTGTTTTCGGTATCAGCCGTATTCCTAATCGCAAAGCCGATGGAGGCGTTTCAGCTCGGAGAGGCTTATGCTGTAAGCTCAGGAGTAAATGTTAAAAGACTCAGGATATGTCTGATATTGCTGTCGGGACTGCTTTCGGCCACTGTAGCCGCTTTTGCGGGACCTGTATCGTTTGTGGGGATAGCTGTTCCGCAGCTTATGAGAAACCTTTTTAAGACGGAAAAGCCCATTATAATGATACCGGCATCATTTATGGCAGGCGGGGTGTTCTGTCTGTTTTCTGATCTTATCTCAAGAGTGGTATTTGCGCCGACGGAGCTTTCGATCAGCGTGGTCACTTCGATATTCGGAACACCGGTCGTGATATGGATGATGTTAAAAAAGCAAAAAGAGGTGAAGGCTTGGGATTAAAGGCTATAGAGGTCAGAAAACTATGCTCCGGCTACGGGCAAAGGCGTATCTTATCCGATATATCCTTCAGTATTAAAAGAGGGGAGAGGGTTGCCCTTATAGGTCCGAACGGTACAGGGAAATCGACACTTTTAAAGACCATCGCCGGGATGATACCGGATCATACGGGGGAAATATCGGTCTCCGGAAAAGATGTAAGGAGCCTGACGGATAATGAAAGGGCTAAGCTCATATCACTTATGCTCTCAAAGGTGCCGTCGGGTGAATGGATGACTGTACGGGAGATAGTTGAAAACGGCAGATATCCCTATACGGGAAAATTCGGTATTCTTTCGGATAAAGACAGGGATGCGGTGGAATACAGCTTAAAGACTGCGGATGTTAAGGATATCGCGGAAAAGTTTTTTAAAACTCTTTCGGACGGACAAAAGCAGCGCGTGATGTTTGCAAGGGCTGTTTGTCAGGAGCCGGAGCTTATGCTGCTCGATGAACCCACATCTTTTCTTGATATTAAATATAAAACAGAATTTATGGGACTCATTGAAGGGCTTGCAAAAACCAAGGGTACTGCAATGCTGATGTCACTTCATGAGCTTTATCTTGCAGAATATGCAGACAGGATACTTTGCATAAAGGACGGCAGGCTGTTTACGGAAGGGAGTCCGGAAGATATATTGAAGAAGGATATAATAATGAAGCTCTATGATCTAAAGGAAGGAGAGCAGACAGACAGATTTCTGAAGGGAGTATTGCGTGGGAGGGGAGCAGCCGGAGAGATTTGAATATTATGTAAACTCAAACGGAAGAAGCCTGAGACTCGGGATCACTACCGGAACCTGTGCGGTTCTTGCCTCTATGGGGGCGGTTTCTGTCCTTTTTAATAAAGAGGCGCCGGACAGGATCAGCGTCATGACTCCCAAGGGGATAGAAGCGGATGTAAGACCTTATGTGTGCTACAGAGACGGAGACTGCGGGATATGTGCCGTTAAAAAGGATGGCGGGGATGACAAGGACGTGACTGACGGACTTCTTATATATGCAAGGGCGCGTCTGACTGATGATAAAGGGATCGTCATACTCGGAGGAGAGGGTGTCGGCAGGGTCACAAAGCCGGGGCTTGACAGACCTGTGGGTGATTTTGCGATAAATACGGTTCCGAGAACAGAGATGGAAAAGGCAGTGTATGCAGAGTGTGAAAAAAACGGATATGAGGGCGGTGCGGAGATAACCATATCGGTGCCCGGGGGAGAAGAGGCCGCAAAAAAGACCTTTAATGAGAATCTCGGGATAGTAGGCGGTATTTCCATAATAGGGACATCCGGGATCGTGGAGCCTATGAGCCTTAAAGCGTTTTCAGACACCGTTAGGCTGAATATCAGACAGAAGGCGGCTTTGGGTCATAAAAAAATTTTCCTTGTTTTCGGCAATTATGGGCTGGATTATCTTAAGGAAAACGGATATGATACAAATGAAACACCGATAGCAGTCATATCCAATTTTGTGGGTGATGCCATTGACGAAGCCGCAGAAAGCAGCATAGAGGAGGTTATTCTGGTGGGACATGCGGGCAAGCTTATAAAGCTGGCAGGCGGAATAATGAATACGCACAGCAGCGTGGCGGATGCCAGAAACGAGATCTTTACGGCACATGCTGCCGTTTGCGGGGCAGATGCACTAACCTGTAAAAGACTTTTGGAGGCGGCTACTGTGGATGCTTGTATAGAAATATCAAAAGAAGCCGGTATCTTTGAAGCAGTGATCTCTTCCCTGCTTAATGCCATTGGGGAACATTTAAGAAAGAGGGCGGGCGGAAAGCTTAAGATAAAAGCGGTCATGTTTTCAAAGGTTCACGGATATTTGGGAGAAACCGTAATATGATACATTTTGTGGGAGCCGGCCCCGGAGCAGCGGATCTGATAACACTCAGGGGAGCAGAGCTTTTAAGGCAGGCGGATAAGGTTATATATGCAGGCAGTCTTATCAATAAGGAGCTGCTGAAAAAATGCAAGACAAAGGTAAAGCTTTTTGACAGCTCCGAAATGACTTTGGATGAGATAATTTCCGAGATGGAAAAAAGTATAGAGGCGGGGGAAGAGGTTGTAAGGCTTCATTCGGGAGACCCGTCTATTTATGGTGCGGTAAGGGAGCAGTTAGACAGGCTTTCGGACATAAACGGCGAATTTGACATTACACCGGGAGTGTCCAGCTTTACTGCCGCGGCAGCGGCGCTTAATACCGAATATACCTTGCCTGCGGTGTCTCAGAGCATCATAATAACGAGGGTCAGCGGGCGCACCAAGGTACCCGGAAAGGAAAGATTAAAGGATCTTGCTTCACACGGTACATCGATGGCTATCTTCCTCTCCTACGGACTGATAAGAAAAGTCAGAAACGAGCTTTTGGCGGGAGGGGTTTTTACGGATGAGACTCCGGCGGCGATCGTCTATAAGGTCAGTCACGGGGATGAAAAGCTGATCAGATGCAATATCGGCAGTATGTATAAAGAGATCGTAAGGAACAAGATCAGCAAAACAGCGCTGATACTGGTAGGCGATTTCCTGAATACCGAAAGCGGATTTTATGAAAAAAGCAGGCTTTACGATGAGAATTTTTCCACGCTTTACAGAAAAGGAAGCGGGGAGCAGCCCGATCCCGGTGAGGGGACGGAAGAAAGCTCCGGGACGGAAGAAAACAGATCAAATGATATCATAAGTGCCGAAAATCATAATGTAAAGGTTGTGGATAAACGGCTTTCCGGAGTTAACATAAAATCAATCTCGTTTACGGAAAGCGGGAAAGAGGTTGCCTTAAGACTTAAGGAAAGCCTTGGAAAACGGATAGAGACCACAGCATTTAAGGAGGGCATGAGTCTTGAAAAATGGACTTTAAATGCCTTTGATACGGCAGAAGCGGTGGTTTTTATCGGGGCAGCCGGAATAGCAGTCAGAAGCATTGCTCCGTTTATCGAGTCAAAGGATAAGGACCCTGCCGTGATCGTAATAGATGATATGGGAGAAAATATCATTCCGGTTTTAAGCGGTCACCTTGGGGGTGCAAATAAGATAGCCGAGGAGTTGGCTAAGATTCTCGGCGGCAGGGCGGTCATAACCACAGCCACCGATATTCATAAGGTTTTTGCGGTTGATGAATGGGCTGCATCAAACGGAATGACAATATTAAATCCTGAGGGGATAAAAAACATCTCTTCAAGGCTTCTGAGAGGCGAAAAAATAGAGATTTTAAGTTATGTAAACCTAAAAAACAACCCTCCGGAGGGGATAAAGCTGGCTCCCAGAGACAAAAAAAGATTAAAAACAGATGTTATAATAAGCGGATTTATCACGCAATACAACTCAGTAGTGAATATTGCTCCAAAAAGCATAGTCATAGGGGCAGGGTGCAGAAGGGGGACCACCTTTGAAAAGCTAAAGGAGGCATTTGATGACTTCATAGACAAGAACGGAATCATCAAGGAGTCGATAGCCGGAGTTGCCTCTATAGATATAAAAGAGAATGAGATAAGTTTACATAAAGTATGTAAAACCTTCGGGGTGGGATTAAAATGCTACTCGGCAAGGGAATTAAATGCCATTAAGGACTTCGACGGGGTGTTCTCGACATCCGATTTCGTAAAGGGAGTGACGGGGACGGACAATGTATGTGAGAGAGCCGCGATAGCTGCTTCCGGCGCGAAGCAGCTGCGTATACCCAAGTCCGTATATGACTCCGTTACGCTGGCCGCAGCAGAGATACCCCTTACCTTTTCATGGGAGTATTGATATATGGGGAAGGTTTTTGCGGTGGGCTTAGGTCCCGGGAAAGCAGACTGCATGACGGGACAGGCAATGAAAGCCATAGAAATTTCCGATAAGATATTCGGATATGATACCTATGTCGGGCTTATAAGAGATGAATTTCCGGAAAAGGAATTTGTGACAACCGGCATGGGAAGTGAAAAGGAAAGGTGCATGGCAGCCTTGGAGGACGCATCCGGGGGAAAGACGGTTTGCATGGTATCCGGCGGTGATGCCGGTATTTACGGCATGGCCGGCCTTATAGAAGAGCTGGCTTTTATGTATGAGAACGTTGAAACGGAGGTGATCCCCGGTATCAGCGCGGCAGTTTCGGGTGCCGCCGTTTTAGGAGCGCCTCTTATGAATGATTTTTGTGTGGTTTCTCTTTCGGACCACCTCACACCCTGGGAAATGATCGAAAAAAGGCTGACTGCAGCCGCAAAAGGCGATTTTGTGATCTGTATATATAATCCCATGTCGAAACAAAGACCCGGGCATCTTAAAAAAGCAGCGGACATTTTGCTTAAGATTAAGCCCGAAGATACCGTCTGCGGATGGGTGAAGAACATAGGGCGCAGCGGTCAGGAAAAAAAGCTCTGTTCACTGGCGGAGTTAAGAGATGAAAAGGTGGATATGTTTACGACGGTTTTTGTCGGAAATTCCTTTACTAAGACTATTTCGGGAAAAATGGTGACCCTAAGGGGCTATTAGAATATGAGGATCATTGTTTTCGGCGGGACAAAGGAAGGGCGTGAGCTGGCCGTGATCCTTAAAAATAAGCATTCGGTGACGGTGAGTGTTGCAGGTGAGACGGGAGAAAGGATGCTTTCCGGTATTTCCGGGATAGATATTGAGGTCGGAAGGAAGGATAAGGAACAGCTAAAGCGGCTGATATCGGATTTTGATATTTGTGTGGATGCGACTCATCCTTATGCTGAAGAAGTCAGCTTAAATATAAGGAATGCCTGTAAAGAGCTGAATATTGATGACTGCAGGCTATTAAGGGACAGCGGGCTTAAGGCGGGAGAAGAGGTTATTACCGTGCCCGATGCTGGAGAGGCGGCCTTAAGCTGCAGCGGCTTTTCGGGAAATATCCTGCTTACGACAGGCGCAAAGGAGATCGGATCATTCGACAGGATCGAAAGAGACAGGCTTTATGTAAGGGTACTGCCCGTGACGGAAAGTATAGAGGCGTGTAAGGCAGCCGGAATCCCCGAGAGAAATATTATAGCGATGTTCGGACCGTTTTCAAAGGAGCTGAATCTTGCGATAATGAGGCAGTATGATATAAGGCTTTTGGTCACAAAGGACGGCGGAAAGGAAGGGGGTATACGGGAAAAGCTGGAGGCCGCAAAAGAGTGCGGGGCAGGAACGATACTTATAAAGCGTCCGGAGGAAGAAGGATACAGCATGGAGGAGATCCTGGATATCATAGAAAAGAAGGGTGGATGAGTATGTCGCTGATACTTGCCGGGTATGGCAGCGGGTCCGGAAAAGACCTGACGCAGCAGATTAAAGAAGCGATTGCGGGAGCTGACCTTGTGATCGGGTCGAAAAGGCTTATCGAAAGTGTAAACAGAAATTTTAAGGGTATAAGAGCCGGGATCATTGAAGAAACATCTCCCGAAAAGATATATAAGGTTATAAAAGAAAAACTCCGGATAAGACCGGAGTTTAATATAATCGTGCTTTACAGCGGGGATACGGGCTTTTATTCGGGCGCTGAGTCTTTAAGCGGACTGCTCGGGAATGAAGGATATGAATTTGAAGTGATGCCCGGGGTGTCCAGTATCGCTTATTTTGCATCAAAAACAGGCAGAGCATACCGTAATGCCCTGCTTTTATCGGCTCATGGGAAAAAAATCGACATAGTAAGAGAGGCTATGAAGGGCAGGGATATGTTTATCCTGACGGATAAAGAAAACAGCCCTGATAAGATATGCAAACAACTGTCGGATGCCGGATTGGGACTCTCAGAGGTAATTGTAGGGGAAAAACTGTCTTATGATGAAGAGAAGATCACAGAAGGGACTGCCTGTAAAGCTGCTGAAATGACTTTTGAGGATCCGTCGGTATTGTTCATCGGCGCAGTTTCCGTGTATAAACGCCTTACACCGGGGATACCGGATGAGGAGTTTGTCAGGGGAAATGTTCCGATGACAAAGCAGATGGTAAGAGCCTGTGTGATGGCTGAGCTGGATATCGGGGATAAGGACATCTGCTGGGATATAGGAGCCGGTACGGGCAGTGTCTCGGTGGAAATGTCGTTGAATGCTTTAAGGGTGTACTCGGTAGAGCGGAGTCCCGAGGCTGTGGGACTTATCAAAAAGAATCGTGAGAAATTCTGTGCATGGAATATGAAGGTAATAGAAAATGATGCATCATACTGCATTGATGAGCTGGAAGCCCCGGATAAAGTCTTTATTGGAGGGACAGGCGGAAAAATGGCAGATATAATAACGAGCGTTTTAAAAAAGAATGAAAAAGCCTCTGTCGTGATCAGTGCTATTACCTTGGAAACATTAAACGAGGCTGTAAAAAGCCTGCGCGAGAATAACCGGGAGAGCTCTGTATTTGAGATACAGATATCCAAAACGGTCAATACGGGCAATTACAATATGTTAAGGGCAGAAAATCCGGTGTTTGTGATAAGCAGTGTATGCCGTGATGAAGGCGGGGAAGAGCTTAAATGAAAGCGGTGATGATAACCTCCGATCGCAGCGGGAGCGGAAAAACCCTTATGACTATGGGACTTTTAAGGTGCCTGCAAAACAGGGGTCTTGATATGGGTGCCTGTAAGTGCGGCCCTGATTACATAGATCCGATGTTTCACGAAAGTGTCCTGAAAATCCCGTCCCGTAATCTGGATACTTTTTTGATGGGTGAGGCTAAGACCGTCAGAGAGATAAGCAAGTTTGCGGATAAGGATGCGGTGATCGCAGAGGGAGCAATGGGATATTATGACGGATTGGGGAATACAGACAGGCACAGCGCCTATCATATAGCCCGGATCACAGGTATGCCGGCTGTAGCGGTCATTTCGCCGGGGGGAGCTGCATTGACTATAGCAGCGCAGCTCCGCGGTATGCTGGATTTCCGTGAAGACAGCAATATTAAGGGGATCATATTCAATAACTGCAGTGAAAAAAGATACGAAAATCTTAAGGAGATGACAGAAAGAGAGACAGGCATAAGGGTTTTGGGATACCTGCCTCATATTAAGGAGGCGGAGATCGAAAGCAGGCATCTGGGACTTAAGACTCCGGAAGAGATAAAGGGACTGGAAGAAAAGGTTGACATAATTTCAAATGAGCTTGAAAAAAGGCTGGATATCGATCTTTTTTTGCAGATGATGAAGAGCATTTCTGCGGTAAGGATAAGCTCTGAGAGGAATGTGAAGAGATGCCGTCTGGCGGTAGCAAAGGATGAGGCTTTTTGTTTTTATTATAAAAGCTCGCTGGAGGCATTGGAGGAAGCCGGAGCCGAACTGGTATTTTTTTCACCATTACATAACGGCAGTTTGCCTTCGGATATAGACGGCTTATATCTCGGAGGAGGATATCCGGAGCTTTATGCGGAAGAATTATCGGAAAATAAAATGATGCTGAATAACATTAGATATGAAATCGAAAACGGATTGCCGACGATAGCAGAGTGCGGAGGATTTTTATATCTGGGTAAAAGCATAACGGACGATATGGATAGAAAATTTGAAATGGCAGGAGTCCTTGGGGGGAATGCAGAGAGGAAGAACGGATTAGTCCGATTTGGATACGAAAATCTTGAAATTGAACGCAACTCCATGTTATTTAATGCCGGTGAAAGCATTCCGGTGCATGAATTTCATCATTGGGATACAGATGAAAACGGGACGGACACAGAGGTAAAAAAGGCGGGAAATAACATAAGTTATAGGGGCGGTTTTGTAAAAAATGACCTTTATGCAGCCTTCCCCCACCTCTCATTGGAGGGGGTACTTCCTCTGGCAAAAAGGTTTGTGGATAAAATGTGCATAAATAAAACGGAGAAGTCAAAATGTCCTTAATTTACGCGCTTTTCACAGGTTTTGTGACAGATGTGATTTTTGGGGATCCGGCGTGGCTTTTTCATCCGGTAGTGTTATTTGGAAAGATGACGACGGCTATGGAACATACTCTCAGACGAATTTTTCCCAAGACACCCAAGGGTGAGAGTGCGGCAGGTACAGTAACAAGTGTAATCATAGCCGGAAGCACTTTTTTGGTTTCATACCTTATGTTATATTTTTTGAAGAGATTAAATTTGATCGCAGGGTTCATTTTAGAAGCAATCTGGTGTTATCAATGCCTTGCCGTGAAGGATATGCTCAAAGAAAGTCACAATGTATACAAGAATTTAATAACTGAAGATATCGAAAAACAGAGAAGGGCTGTCGGAAGGATCGTCGGAAGAGATACCAAATATTTAAACAGGGAAGGAATAATAACGGCTTGTATCGAAAGCGTAGCGGAAAGCCTGAATGATGGAGTGATAGCACCCGTATTTTTTATGATCATCGGTGGGGCTCCGTTGGGACTGACGTATAAAGCCATAAATACAATGGATAGTATGGTTGGTTATAAAAACGAACGTTACTTTTATTTCGGAAAGATTCCGGCACATCTGGATGATATAGCAAATTATATCCCGGCAAGAATATCGGCTCTTCTTATTGTAGTGTCCGCGTGGATATGCAGGGAAAAATGGAAAGAGGCATTTTGGATATGGAGACGTGATGGCAGAAGGCATGCAAGTCCCAATTCGGGACAGACTGAAGCAGCCATGGCCGGAGCACTTGATATCAGACTCGGAGGTCCGGCAAGCTATTTCGGAGAAATTTATGAGAAGCCCTATATAGGAGACCGGATCAAACAGGCTGACGAAGGAGATATCTTAAGAGCGAATAAGCTTTTTTTTGCAAGTTCGGTATTGGGCGTTATAATAGCGATGGCTGCACGATTTGCGGTGATTTTGATAATAGCGTCGATGTAAATTATGTAAACCCTAAAATGGAGTTATGTAAACAAGATGATATTTGTGACCGGCCCGCTTTATTCGGGTAAGAAAGAGTATATAAAAAATAAGCTGAATTTAACGGAAGAAGAATTTGAAGGACTCGCAGTTTGTGATGTTCAGGAGCTGGCTGCGGGAAAAAACGAAGCGGAGCTTGAGATCCTTGCCGAAAAGCTTTCAAACGAAACGGTCGTTATCACAACGGAGATCGGAGGAGGCGTCGTACCTTCAGATAAGAAGGAAAGAGAGAACAGGGAAGCAGCGGGAAGGTTGTCCGTGCTGCTTGCTGAAAGAGCGGATACGGTCATAAGAGTGATCTGCGGGATCGGAAAGACGATCAAGGGTAAGGAAGAATGAATGAAAATGATATCCTCCGGTTAAATGACAATATGATAACACTTGATATGGAAGCTTATAAAAGATCCGAAGATAAATGGAACAGCCTTGCAAAGCCTTTGGGAAGTCTCGGAGTACCGGAGGAGATCATTAAAAGTATAGCGGCACTAAAGGGGGATGAAAATGTATCCTTCAAAAAGCCGGTACTTTATGTATGCTGTGCGGATAACGGTGTGATAAGGGAAGGCGTTTCCCAATCCGGCGCGGATGTGACGGCTGCGGTAGCCGCAGCTTTGGGCAAAGGTGTCAGTACGGTTAATTTTATGGCTGAGGGTACCGGCTGCAGGGTCATACCCGTAGATCTCGGTATACTTGATTTTCCCGGAGCCGAAGGCGTGACAGATATGCGCGTGAGAAATTCAACGGGCAATATAGCTGCTGAACCTGCCATGTCGGACGAAGAGGCATGCAAAGCCATTGAAAACGGTATCGCCCTGAGTAAAAAAGCAAAAGATGAAGGGTACGATATAGTACTTACCGGAGAAATGGGAATAGGAAACACCACGACATCAAGTGCATTGAGCTCAGTTCTTCTGAATAAAAAGCCCGAAGAGGTGACAGGACGGGGAGCCGGTCTTTCGGATGAGGGATTGGAAAAGAAGATCAAAATCATTAAAAAGGCAATAAGTTTACATAAATCAAATAACAATAGTTATATAAATCTGCTGTCAAAAATCGGAGGTCTGGATATAGCGGCAATGGCAGGGATATGTATAGGCGGAGGTCTGTACGGGATTCCTGTTCTGCTGGATGGTTTTATTTCCCTGACGGCTGCACTGCTGGCAATTAAAATAACACCCGCTTGCAAAAGCGCGCTGATAGCAAGTCATACCTCTGCCGAGCCTGCAGCCGGTATGCTTTTAAACGGGCTTGGTCTTAAGCCTATGATAGATGCCGGAATGAGACTGGGAGAAGGAAGCGGAGCGGTCGCGGCACTGAGGCTCCTGCAGATGGCGGAAAATGTATATAACAGCAGGCATACTTTTGAACATCTGGGTATTGAAGCCTATAAAAAATTATAGTTATGTTAACCTTAATCATAGGAGACGCCTCCTGCGGAAAAAGTGAATATGCCGAAAATATCATAATGAAGCAAGGAAACAGGAGGATATACCTTGCAACGATGCATCCCTTTGGAAAAGAGGCAAAGGAACGGATCAGACGGCACAGAAGGCAAAGGGAGGGAAAAGGATTTTTCACGGTCGAATGTCCGAAAAATCTGCTTAAATTTGCCGAAGAGGATATAAAAAAGAAAGAAGGTCTGTTTGTAAATTCGGATATCCTGCTTGAAGATATCCCGAATCTCCTTGCCAATGAGATGTTTGACGGGGATAGTGCCGGATGTGACATCGACGGCATCTTAGACGGTATCGGATATATAAATGAAGCAGCTTCAAGCCTTGTGATAGTGACCGGGAATCTTTTTTCCGGAGGAAGCGGTTATGACAAAGGTACGATGGAATACCTTAAAGCTCTTGCCGGTCTTAACAGGGGGATCGCTTTATCGGCCGATGCTGTGATCGAGGTTGTATGCGGCATTCCGGTCAGATATAAATGAGTTCGTGATATCAGTTGTGGGCAAAAGGTACTTTTGACCACAACATCATATGATGTAATAATGACAGAAGGGAGTTTTTAAGGTGCGGTCAATCCTTATGGCATTTTCGATGTTTTCGGTACTGCCGGTGCCGAAGACGGAATGGAACGAAAAAAACATGAAATATCTCCTCGCTGCCTTTCCGGCAGTGGGGGCGGTGCTGGGACTTCTTGAGTGGGGCTTATACGAGCTTTTATTAAGTACGGGCGCGCCCATGATCTTCCGTTCTGCGTTACTGAGCGTCACACCGGTATTATATACGGGTGGTATCCACCTTGACGGCTTTATGGATGTGTGTGATGCGCAGGGAAGCAACAGAGAAAAAGAAAAAAGACTTGAGATAATGAAGGACCCTCATATCGGAGCATTTGCAGCCATTGGTCTGATAACCGTAATGCTCCTGTCATTCGGGTGCTGGTGCGGGATCAAGACCTTTGAGCCTTCATATTTTATACTTATGCCCGTTTTATCCAGAAGTCTCTCAGGTCTGTCGACGGCGGCTTTTCCGGCGGCAAAGGAAAACGGACTGGCGGCTTTTTTCAAGGAAACGGCAGCTAAGGGAAGGGCGGTAAGCCTGTTGACACTCATAACGGTATTTACGGGAATCCTGCTTATGGGCTGCGGGATAAAGGGATTTTTTATAACGGCAGCTGCGGCAGTCTTATTTTTGATATATCACAATATGGCATTAAAGAAGTTCGGAGGCGTCACGGGAGATCTTTCGGGATGGTTCCTTACCGTGTGTGAGCTGGTTATGATGATGGTATATGTATTGACCGGCTGGACCATATAAAAATGATAATGGAACACAAGCATGGCGGAAATGTTGAAAATTACATAAGAAAATACGGCAGGGTACCGCTGGATTTCTCTGCGAGCATAAACCCCTTCGGATGTCCGGCACATATTAAGGAGGCTATGATAAAGGCAGTCGGTGAGATCGACAGATATCCGGACCCGGATTGTCTTCTGCTGAGGGAAAAAACTGCACAGCATATGCAGTCTGAATATGGCATTAAGTGTGAAAAGGAGATGATCCTGTGCGGAAACGGAGCCTCGGAGCTAATACACACGCTCCTTGGATCAAAACAGCTTACAGAGGTACTGATACCGGTCCCGGCTTTTTCGGGTTATATAAAAACGCTTAATGCTCTGTCAAAGAAGACGGTAAAATATGAGCTTAAGGCTGAAAATGGATTCAGGATCGGCAATGATATCACGGAGCTTATAACGGAGGAGGTTAAACTGGTGATACTCACCGAGCCGAATAATCCGACCGGAGTGCTGACAGATATGAGGCTCAAAGAGGATATACTGAAAAAATGCGAAAGTTCCGGTTCATTTCTGCTCATAGATGAAAGCTTCATCGAATTTACCGAAGATCACAGGAGAAATTCGATGGCATATCTTCTGGATTCGGACAGGCTTCTTATATTAAGGGCCTTTACCAAGTATTACGGTATGCCCGGAATAAGACTGGGTTACATAATATCAAGCAATACTGATATGATAAATAAGCTGAAGGAAGCGGAATCAGACTGGAATGTGAATTTAATAGCCCAAAAAGCGGGAATTGCCGCTCTTGAGGCAGACGAAGGAAATGACAGGCTTATGGTTTACATAAATAATGAAAAACGGTATATGTATGACAGGCTTAAGGAGGCGGGGTATATGCCGCTTAAGTCCGATGCCAATTACATACTGTTTAAAGGGGAGAAGCATCTTGCGGAAAGACTTGAAGAAAGGGGTATCATGATAAGAGACTGCTCATCCTTTGAAGGGCTTACAGAGGGATGGTACAGGATATCAGTAAAAATGCATGAAGAAAATGAGAGATTGATGGGAGTTATCAATGAGATTAAAAAAGGCTAAGGTGATAATGATACAGGGCACGATGTCGGGTGTCGGAAAGAGCATGATAGTTACCGCATTGTGCAGGATATTTACGCAGGATGGCTACTCGACGGCTCCTTTTAAAAGTCAGAATATGGCACTCAATTCATTTGTCACACCTGATGGAAAGGAGATCGGAAGGGCACAGGCGGTGCAGGCAGAGGCAGCCTTAAAGGACTGTGATGTGAGAATGAATCCGATCCTGTTAAAGCCGTTTGGTGACAAGGGCAGTCAGGTCATATTAAACGGAGAGGTATACGGTGATTATGATGCAAGGGAGTATTTCCGGATAAAAAAGCGTTTTATTCCGGATATTATGGATGCCTACGATTCGCTTGCTTCGGAAAACGATATCATTGTAACGGAAGGGGCGGGAAGTCCGGCAGAGATAAACCTCAGGCAGGATGATATAGTAAATATGGGTCTTGCAGAGCTTATAGACGCGCCGGTAGTGCTTGCCGGGAATATAGATCCGGGGGGAGTATTCGCGCAGCTTTACGGAACGGCAGCCCTGCTTGAAGAGTCCGAAAGAAGGAGGATACGGGGCTTTATCATCAATAAATTCCGGGGAGATACGGAGCTGCTCACTCCCGGTATAAGGATAATGGAAGAAAAGCTGGGAATCCCATCCCTCGGGGTGATACCTTTTGCGGATATCAGGCTTGATGATGAAGATTCCCTTTCGGAAAACCTTGTATCAAAAAGCCATGACCGGCCACTTGATATCGCAGTCGTAAGGCTGAGGCATATTTCCAATTTTACCGATATAGAGCCGCTCAAGGCTCATCCGCAGATCGGGATACATTATGCCGGAAGTGCTGATGAATTATGTAAACCTGATGGCGCTTTGCCTGATGCGGTGATCATACCGGGAACAAAGAATACCGTAGACGATCTTAAGGAATTAAAAGAGTGCGGTATCGCCGATAAGATAAAGGAGATAGCATCACGCGGCAAGGTGGTCGTAGGGATCTGCGGAGGATATCAGATGCTTGGGGAGACGATAGATGATGTAGAGGGTATAGATATGAGTCCGGATCAATATGAGGGACTGGGGCTTCTTCCCGTAAAAACGGTATATTATGAAGATAAGAGGCTATCAAGGGTAAAGGGGAAGGTCTTTATCAGGGAAGAGGAAGGCATAGAGGCTGCAGGGTATGAGATACACATGGGGCAGAGCATAAGAAGGGATGGCAGACCCTTTGCGGTGCTTAAGGATGCGGACGGGCTCACATATGAAGACGGGGCGGTAAAAAACAATGTCTACGGGACATATATGCACGGCCTTTTTGATGATCCCGGGGTGGTAAATGCTTTTGCGGAGCTGTTATGCCGCAGAAAGGGGATAAAATTTAAAAGAGCCGCTATTCCGGACAGGAATCGCTTCAGGCAGGAGCAGTACGATAAGCTGGCGGATATTGTAAGGGAAAATGTGGATATTGACAGCATATATAAGATAATGGGGATAGACAAATAGTTAACATAAAACAATGCCAAACGGTGAATTAGACAAAAAATCGATAACCTTCATATTAATAATGATAAACATAGTGATATGGATAATGGGAGTGCTTAACACGTATCTGCCGTTCCTTTCTTTACTCCCTGTCCTTCCCGGGACCGGAGGTATTTATTATCCCGCAGTTGCCGGCGGACAGTGGTGGAGGATAGTGACAGCTATGTTCATTCATGGCGGTCTGTATCATCTGTCATCCAATACCCTTGCTCTATTTGCGCTCGGTGGTATGATGGAAAAGCATCTGGGGAAGAAAAGATATACGGTGATCTATTTTGCCTCGGGACTCGGAGGAAATCTGCTCGTACTGCTTAAGGATTATATCACCGGTATATATCCGTATACAGTCGGGGCATCGGGAGCGATACTCGGGATAATGGGAGCATTGCTTGCAGAGGCGGTAATGAAAAGAGGGATATCAGGGGAAATGTATATCAGAAGAGTGCTCTTTGCGTCTATACTGATGCTCATACCGTCATCGCCCAATATCAGCATGGCGGCCCATCTCGGCGGCTTTATCTGCGGAGCGGCTGCGGCGTTTATAATGGCGGGCGCGGATCGGGGCAGAAATATTGAGGTTATGTAAACCTAAATAAAGACAGTAAAGAGAGTGGAATATGCTGTCATCAGATACCGATATGCCTTTGATGTATTATGTAAACCCAAATAAAGAAATAATACATCCTTGCAGTATTATGCAGAACCGGAAGAAAGGGAAAAAATACCCTTGTAGTATTATGTAAACCCAAAAAGAAAGAATACACATAAAAAAATACAAGACATGAACACACTAAGATACACAAAGCCAAAAGAAATTGAAGAGGAGAGCATGCGTATCATCGAAGCCGGGCTGAAGAAACGGCAGAAGCAGTTCAGTAAAAAGGAGCTTCCCGTTATAATGCGTGCGATCCATACGACAGCCGATTTTGACTATGCCGATAATATTGTTTTTACCGAAAATGCCGTTGAGAGGATAGAAGAGATAATAAAAAAGGGGACAACACTTGTGACTGACACGGAAATGGCTCTTTCGGGGATCAACAAAAAAGCTCTTAAACGATTCGGGTGCGGGATAGTCTGCTTTATGTCAGATCCGGATGTTGCAAAGGAGGCCGAAAAAAACGGGACCACAAGGGCATATGCGGCAATGGGGTATGCCGCTTGTAAATATGACAGTGCTTCCTATATAATAGGAAATGCCCCGACAGCGCTCATAAGACTGTGTGAGCTCCTAAGTGAGGGATCAAGGCCGTCCTTTGTGATAGCCGTGCCTGTCTGATTTGTAAATGTAGCGGAAAGCAAAGAAATGATACTTGAGGCATGCAGCAGGTACGATGTTCCTCTGATCGTGAGTCTTAAAAACAAAGGCGGGAGCAATGTGGCGGCAGGGATCATGAATGCAC
>JAGBOJ010000132.1 GCA_017633935.1 Lachnospiraceae bacterium
AGTACCCCAGATCGAGGTTACCTTTGATATAGATGCAAACGGTATCGTTAATGTATCCGCAAAGGATCTCGGTACCGGAAAGGAGCAGCATATAACCATCACTGCCGGTTCAAATATGTCCGATGAGGATATTGAGAAGGCTGTCAAAGAGGCTCAGGAGTATGAGGCACAGGATAAGAAGCGCAAGGAAGCCATCGATACCAAGAATGATGCCGACTCCTTCGTATTCCAGACAGAGAAGGCACTTGAAGAGGTAGGCGACAAGATCGATGCAAACGACAAGGCGGCAGTCGAGGCAGAGCTTCAGTCATTAAAGGACATCCTTGCAAAGCATCCCGACGCTGAGGGTCTTACGGATTCGGATGTGGATGAGATAAAGGCGGGCAAGGAAAAGCTTATGGAAAGTGCCCAGAAGCTTTTCGCCAAGGTTTATGAAAATGCGCAGGGCGCAGCAGGAGCAGGGTCAGGCGCAGGTCCGGACTTCTCAAATATGGGAGGTGAGCAGGCAGCGCAGGAGGACAGCTCATCATCTGGAGCGGATGATGTAGTGGACGGAGACTACCGCGAGGTATAATAAGAATTAATAAAAAGCATGAAACAGATAGTGAGCCGGGGCGGGTTTTCCGACCCCGGCAACTGTAGATGATACGAGGTTAATATGGCGGAACAGAAGAGAGATTATTACGAGGTGCTCGGAGTCGATAAAAATGCGGACGAAGAGACGATCAAAAAGGCATACAGAGCGTTGGCCAAAAAATATCATCCCGATATGAATCCCGGCGATAAGGACGCGGAGGCAAAGTTTAAGGAGGCTTCCGAGGCTTATGCCGTACTCAGTGACCCGCAAAAAAAGGCACAGTACGATCAGTTCGGCCATGCGGCATTTTCACAGGGCGGCGGTTACGGCGCAGGCGGATTCGACTTCAATTCGATGGATTTCGGGGATATATTCGGAGATCTTTTCGGGGATATGTTCGGCAGCAGAAGGGCGAACAGGACAGGCCCGAGAAAAGGTGCGAATCTCCGTACTGCCGTGCGCATAACCTTTGAAGAGGCTGTTTTCGGCTGCGAAAAAGAGATCGAGCTTACCCTGAAGGATGAGTGCAAGACCTGCCACGGAAGCGGGGCAAAGGCCGGCACGAATCCCGTCACCTGTACAAAGTGCGGAGGCAAGGGGCAGATAGTATATACCCAGCAGTCACTGTTCGGAACGGTACAGAATGTACAGACCTGTCCGGACTGCAGCGGCAGCGGCAAGGTCATAAAGGATAAATGTCCCGACTGCTACGGTACGGGATATATCTCAAACCGCAAGAAGATAGAGGTAAGCATACCTGCAGGGATCGATAACGGTCAGTGCGTACGAATAAGGGAAAAGGGCGAGCCGGGTGTAAACGGCGGACCGAGAGGGGATCTGCTCGTGGAAGTAAATGTGGCACGTCATCCCATATTCCAGAGAAGGGATTACGACATATTCTCCACCGCGCCGATCTCGTATGCGCAGGCGGCGCTCGGCGGCGATGTGATGATAGATACCGTGGACGGAAAGGTGGTCTATACCGTTAAGGCAGGTACGCAGACGGATACCAAGGTAAGATTAAAGAATAAGGGTGTACCCGTGCTTAATAATAAAAACGCAAGGGGTGACCATTATGTAACTCTTGTGGTACAGGTTCCTACGGGGCTTACACAGAGCGCAAGGGAATTGTTGAAGCAGTTTGATTCCGTGACGGGTGACTCGCTTAACTATGTGAAAAAGCATACCGATGAAGCATCCGCGGAAAATAACAGTAAGAAAAACAAGAAAAAGAAGGGAATTTTTAACTGATGAAGGTTACGGCTCTTATCATGGCAGGCGGCAGGGGCGAGCGCTTCTGGCCAAGGTCGAGAAAAGATATGCCCAAGCAGTTCTTATCGCTTACAAATGACGGAAAGACCCTGATACAGCTTACTGTGGAGAGGATACTCCCTGTTGTGGATGTAAATGATATCTTTATCTCCACCAATAAGAACTATCTTGATCTCGTTAAAGAGCAGCTTACCGATATTCCAAAAGAGAATATAATCTGTGAGCCTGTAGGCAGGAACACGGCGCCGGGAATAGGGCTCGGAGCGGCTTACATATCCAAGAAATACGGGGAGGACACCGTAATGGTCGTGCTCCCGTCGGATCATCTGATAAAATACAACCAGATGTTTATCACGACTCTTAAGGATGCGATAGATGTGGCATCGGACGGGGACAATCTCGTGACTATGGGTATCGCTCCGGATTTTCCCGAGACAGGCTACGGCTATATAAGGTTTTCGCCGGATGATACATATAAAAGAAGCTACCGTGTGGAGCATTTTGCCGAAAAGCCCACATTGGAGGTTGCCAAGGAGTATCTCTTATCGGACGAATATCTCTGGAATTCCGGTATCTTTATCTGGAAGGTTTCATCCATAATGAAGAGACTTGAAAGATTTATGCCGGATGTATACGAAGGGCTTTCCATCATAAAGGATGCGGTTTCGACCAGTCAGGAGGAGGCGATCATAGAAAAGATCTATCCGAAATTCCCGTCGATATCCATTGACTACGGTATAATGGAAAAGTCTGAAAACATTTATACGATCCCCGGAAATTTCGGCTGGGATGATGTGGGAAGCTGGCTGGCACTTGAGAGGATACAGAATTCCAATGAATTCGGAAATATAACGGCAGGAAATGTGATAACAGTCGGAACGAGTAACTGTATAATACAGGGAACAGGAAAACTGATAGCTACCGTGGGAATGGAGGATACGATAATAGTAGACACCGCAGACGCCACGCTGATCTGTGCAAGAGATGCAACGGCGGACATCAAGAAGGTGCTTGAAAACCTGCGGATATGCAACAGAAATGAATATCTCTGAAAAGGAAACGGCAGTGAAAGCTGCCGTTTTTACTGTAATGTAACGAAGCGATGAACGTTACAATTCAGTCCCGAGCCACGAGAGGCATCAGATTGCTGATGACGGCGAGTGACTACGGGTCAATAAACTTTGAGTGTAGGTTTGGCTAAAATTTCAACGGGGTATTTCACGGGCATAGAATTTATGATATAGTAATAAAGTATATTATATCAAGGTCAAAAGGTGCTTTAGCACCTTTTGGATACAATATATATCGATCGTGCTTGCACGAAATTGCTATATATTGTATCCGAAAACAGCACGAAGTGCTTTTGATCTTGATATTAGGTATATTTTATTATAAAACATATCAAAGGTAGAATAGACAAATGCTGGTACACGCTTACGCTAAGATCAATCTGGGACTTGATATCATAGGAAAAAGGGATGACGGTTATCATGATCTGAGTATGGTAATGCAGACGATCGACTTAAGGGATGATATAGAAATTTCGGTCAGTCCGGAAATAATGGGCAGCAGCGAGCAGGGCACCATAATGCTGACCTGTTCGGACAAATCCATCCCCAAGGAGGATAATCTCGCATATAGGGCGGCAAAGCTTTTGTATGAGGAATTTGATATAACCGATCACCTTGATATAGATATAAAGAAGCATATACCTGTTGCAGCGGGTCTGGGCGGAGGAAGTGCGGATGCCGCCGCAGTACTCAGGGGCGTAAATGAGATATTGGGTCTTGACCTTTCAAATGAAGAGTTAATGGAAAGAGGCTTAAAGCTCGGAGCCGATGTGCCGTTTTGCATTTCGGGCGGTACAGCCTGCGCGGAGGGGATCGGAGAGCAGCTTATGCCTCTTTATATGCCGGATGAAGGGCTGCATGTCATAGTGGCGGTTCCGGAGGGGCTTAAGGTTTCCACAAAGGAAATATATGAGGAATACGATAAAGCCGAATTTACCGGAATCCATCCCGATATAGATAATCTCAGGGCTGCGATAGAGATGGAGGATGTGGGCTGTATACCGGAGTTTCTAGGCAATGTACTTGAAAGCGTGACCATGAAAAAGCATCCCGAGATAGGACAGCTTAAGAATATAATGATGAAGAGCGGTGCGGCAGGCGCACTGATGAGCGGCAGCGGTCCGTCCGTATACGGTCTTTTTGTGGACGAGGCGGCGGTTGAGAAGGCATATAACGCGCTTTTTGAATCGGGTATCGCAGGCAGTGTCTTTGTGACAAAATTCAGAGAGAGCTATTAAGACAGCTCCTAAGGACAAAATCCGGTGCGGTAAATGCCAAAGAAAAATAACTTTGTCGTTTACTCTACAAGTATTTGGTATGGGGGAATACATATATATGGGAATAGGAGAAACGACTGTCACTTCCTTTGAGAATGAAGGCTTTCTTCCGTTAAGGGACGTGGTCTTTAACAAACTGAGGGATGAGATATTATACGGTGAATTAAAGCCGGGCGAAAGGCTGATGGAAATAGCCATTTCCGAAAGGCTCGGAGTCAGCAGGACTCCGGTGAGAGAGGCGATAAGAAAGCTGGAGCAGGAAGGGCTGGTGGATATGTATCCGCGGCGCGGGGCACAGGTTTCGGGAATAACGGAAAAAGCTCTGGCAGATGCGCTTGAGGCAAGAAAGACGCTTGAGACCTTCACGGTCAATGCGGCATGCTCAAGGATCACAAAAGAGCAGGTTGACGAGCTGAAGCAGGCAAATTCGGATTTCAAGGAGACGATAAGGACGGGCGGAGCGGCAAAAATAGCCAGCGCGGATGAAAAATTCCACAACATCATCATCGAAGCAGCCCGTAATGTGAGGATAGCCGAGACACTCTATAATTTAAAAGAGCAGCTGTTCAGATACAGATATGCATATCTTACGGCATCGACGGATCACTATCATCTGGCACATGAGCACGATATGCTGATAGGAGCCATTGAAAATGCAAACAGCGATCTTGCCGTGGAGATCATAAAGCTTCATATCGAGCAGCAATCTATGGAGCTGTTTAAGACGATAAAAAAGAACAATGGATAATGAAAAAGAAAAAGCGATAGGCGTTTTTGATTCGGGAGTAGGCGGGCTGACGGTATTTCGTGAGCTGATGAAGCAGATGCCGAGGGAAAGACTGATATTTTTCGGAGATACGGCGCGTGTTCCCTACGGTTCAAAATCCAAAGAGACGGTCACGAGATATTCGGAACAGATAATAAGGTTCCTGCGTACACAGAATGTAAAAGCGATAGTGGCAGCGTGCAATACGGCAAGCGCCCTTGCACTGGATGACATAGAAAAAAATGCCGATTTTCCGATCATAGGAGTGGTAAAGCCCGGAGCCTATGCCGCTTCACAGGCGACGAAAAACGGAAAGATAGGACTGATCGGCACGGAGGCTACGATATCATCGGGAATGTATGAGAGGCTCTTAAAGGATATAAATCCGGACGCGCGTATCATAGGTAAGGCGTGCCCTCTTTTTGTGCCTCTGGTTGAGGAAGGATTGCTCGACGATCCGGTGACGACGGAAATAGCGGGAAGATACCTTGCCGGACTAATAGATTCCGGAATAGATACACTTATTATGGGATGCACCCATTATCCGCTTATAAAGGATACCCTGCAAAAAACGGTCGGGGATGCGGTAAAACTCATAAATCCCGCTTATGAAACGGCGAGGGAATGCTCTCTTATGCTTGAAGAAAAAGGGCTCCTAAACGATAAGGATATAGAGCTCGGCGAGACGGCATATAGATTTTTTGTAAGCGATGAGGCTGAAAAATTCAAATCCATAGCCAATATGATACTGCCGTTAGGTATCCTCGGAGCAAAAAAGATAGCGATCGAGGATTACTGATATGACAAAGGAATGCAGTGTGCGCATAGAAGGACATAAGGACGCGCAGATCATAGAAAGCACTGCCCGATACCATAAAAAGGACGGCAGGAATTACGTGTTTTTTGAAGCACAGACGGAGGGGATACCCGAGAGGTTTTCGCTGAAATTCGATGAACACAGCCTTGATTATTCAAGGAAGGGTGTGATAAAAAGTCTTGTAAGCCTGCAGGAAGGTGTTGCCACAAGCACGCAGTACGTCACGCCGTACGGGGAATTTGAGGTGGGCTTTTTTACCACATCCTATGAGTTTGATGAAAATGAGGACTGCATAGTCATAAAGGCCGAATATGAAATGACACTTAACGGTCAGCCTCATGAGGCAGGACGGATTTTGATATTACTACGGTCACTGTTCAGACAAGCAGATGGACACTTGAAATAGATAAATGATCAGATTATTTTGCAGCAGTTCCTTAGTGACAGCAGCAACAAATATAAACGGGAAATGATTCGGAGGTGAAAAATTGAGTACGGGATTAATTATCACGATAATCGTTTTGGTCATCTGCATCGCAGCCATTATTGGGCTGTATTTCTTCGGAAAGCGGATGCAGAAAAAGCAGGCGGAGCAGCAGGCACAGATCGATGCGGCAGCACAGACGATCCAGATGCTGATAATCGACAAAAAGAAAATGCGGCTTAAGGATGCAGGGCTTCCGGCAATGGTTTTAGAGCAGGCGCCGAAGCTCATGAGACTTTCCAAGGTGCCGGTGGTCAAGGCAAAGGCAGGACCGCAGGTAATGTCATTTATCTGCGATGCAAGTATTTTTGACATGGTGCCTGTAAAAAAAGAGGTAAAAGCAACGGTCAGCGGTATTTATATCACTGCCGTCAAGGGTGTCAGAGGTTCGATCAAGGCTGAACCCGTTAAAAAGAGCAAATTTGCGCAGTTCAAGGAAAATCTGCAGAAAAAAGCGGGTGCAAAACCCATATAAAGAAAGGATACTGATAAATGGCTGAGAAACTGGTAGAGAATATCACCGCTATGGACGAGGATTTCGCGCAGTGGTATACGGATATTGTAAAAAAGGCGGAGCTGATCGATTATTCAAGCGTAAAGGGCTGCATGATAATAAAGCCGGCAGGATACGCCATCTGGGAAAATATCCAGCAGGAGCTTGACAGGAGGTTTAAGGCTACAGGAGTAGAGAATGTATATATGCCTCTCTTCATTCCCGAAAGCCTTCTCCAGCAGGAAAAGGATCATGTGGAGGGCTTTGCGCCCGAGGTTGCATGGGTCACACAGGGAGGTCTTGAGCCGCTTACCGAAAGACTCTGTGTAAGACCTACATCCGAGACCCTTTTCTGTGATCTCTATAAAAATGATGTACACAGCTATAGGGATCTGCCGAAGATATATAACCAGTGGTGTTCGGTAGTGCGCTGGGAAAAGACCACAAGACCGTTTTTAAGGAGCCGTGAATTTTTATGGCAGGAAGGGCATACGATCCATGCCACGGCTAAAGAAGCCTCAGAGCGCACCATTCAGATGTTGAATGTTTATGCGGATTTCTGTAAGGAAGTACTGGCAATACCCACAATAAGGGGAAGAAAGACCGATAAGGAAAAGTTTGCGGGTGCCATAGAGACCTACACGATAGAGGCCATGATGCATGACGGAAAGGCGCTTCAGTCCGGTACGAGCCACAACTTCGGTGACGGCTTCGCAAAGGCCTTCGGGATAGAATTTACCGATAAGGACAATAAACTGCACACTCCTTTCCAGACCTCATGGGGTGTATCGACAAGGATAATCGGTGCGATCATCATGGTTCACGGAGACAGCGAGGGTCTGGTGCTTCCGCCTAAGATCGCTCCCACACAGGTGGTCATCATCCCCATACAGCAGAAAAAGGAAGGTGTGCTTGAGAAGGCAGGAGAGCTTAAGGAAATGCTTAAGGACTTCAGGGTAAAGATAGATGATTCCGATAAGAGTCCCGGATACAAATTCTCAGAGCAGGAGATGAGAGGATTCCCGATAAGGGTAGAGATCGGTCCCAAGGACATTGCCGAAGGAAAGTGCGTGGTCGTAAGGCGTGATACGAGGGAAAAGCATACGGTTGACATCGGTGAGCTTCCGGGATTTGTTGAAAAGCTTTTAGAGACCATCCATAACGATATGTATGAGAGGGCAAAGGCACATCTTGAAGCATGTATTTACGATGCGACAGATTACGAAGAGTTTAAGAAGATCATTGATGAAAAGCCCGGTTTTGTAAGAGCAATGTGGTGCGGGGATGTGGAATGCGAAGATCAGATAAAGGCGGATACCACGGCTACGTCAAGATGTATGCCGTTTGACGATACAAGCAGGATCTCGGATGTCTGCGTCTGCTGCAAAAAGCCGGCAAAGCACCTTGTTTACTGGGGTAAGGCGTATTAAAGGAGGTAACATTTTATGAAGGTTCTGGTCATAAACTGCGGTTCGTCTTCTCTTAAATACCAGCTCATAGACACGGATAAGGATACCGTTATGGCTAAGGGTTTATGCGAGAGGATAGGCATAGACGGAAGTAATTTTGAATATAAAAGGGACGGGCATGACAAAACACAGAAGCTCGTTGAGATGAAGGATCACAAGGATGCGGTTTCGATCGTTATAAATACCCTTACGGATAAAGAGGCCGGAGTGGTAGGCTCACTTGACGAGATCGATGCTGTCGGACACAGGGTCGTACACGGAGGAGAGCGTTTCAATAAGGCTGTCCTCATAAATGACGAGGTTATTAAAGCCATAGAGGATGTAAGCGATCTGGCACCGCTTCATAATCCCGGAGCCCTGATCGGTATAAGAGCCTGTATGGAGCTTATGCCCTCTCTTCCCCACGCGGCGGTATTTGATACGGCGTTCCACCAGACAATGGGGCCGGAGGCTTATCTTTATGCCATACCCCGTGAGTATTACGAAAAATATAAGATCCGCAGATACGGATTTCACGGCACGAGCCATGCCTATGTATCGGAAAGGACGGCAAAGGTGCTCGGCAGGGATATATCCGGATTAAAGACCGTGGTATGTCATCTCGGGAACGGCGCCTCGATTTCTGCGGTAAAAAACGGAAAATGCGTGGATACCTCCATGGGACTTACACCTCTTGAGGGTCTTATCATGGGAACCCGCTCGGGAGATATAGATCCTGCGGTCATAACCTTTCTGATGAGAAAGGAAAACCTTACCGGAGAGCAGGTTCTTGATATATTAAATAAAAAGTCGGGTGTGCTCGGAATGACCGGCATATCCTCCGACTTCAGGGATATAGCCAAGGCTGCGGCGGAAGGAAACGAGACAGCCGAGATCACGCTTGAAGCTTATGCGAGAAGGGTTGCAAAATATATCGGCGCTTATGCCGCCGCCATGAACGGGATAGATGCGATAGCATTTACTGCGGGGATCGGGGAAAATCATGCCGGTATCAGAAAGAGAGTCTGCAATTACCTCGGATTTCTGGGAGTAGAGCTTGATGATGATGCAAATGAGAACGGCTCGGATGAGCGTGTGATATCATCAGGCGGGAGTGCCCCCGCAGTGCTTGTGATACCCACGAACGAAGAGCTTTCGATAGCGCTTCAGACACTAAAGCTTATAGATAAATGAGATTCAGTCTGCCGGACAAGGTAAATCAGGTAATAAGCGGGTTAAGGAACGCAGGCTTCGAGGCTTATGCCGTCGGAGGCTGCGTTCGTGATCTTTTATTGGGAAGAGCACCCGATGACTGGGATATCACGACCAGTGCCACCCCGACAGAGGTAAAAGGGATCTTCAGACGGACCTTTGACACCGGAATTGAGCACGGGACCGTTACGGTAATGCTGGGTAATGACCATTTTGAGGTCACAACCTACAGACTTGACGGCAAATATTCCGACAACAGGCATCCGGACGGAGTGACATTTACGCGGAGTCTCAAAGAGGATTTAAAACGACGGGATTTTACGATAAATGCCCTTGCATATAATGAAGAGGACGGTATTAAAGACGAATTTTCCGGGATGGAAGACCTTAAAAACGGTATCATAAGAGCGGTGGGAGACCCGTCAGAAAGGTTTAAGGAGGATGCCTTAAGGATATTAAGGGCTTTCAGGTTTTCGGCACAGCTTGATTTCAGGATAGAGGAAAAAACCTGTCTTGCGGCAGTGGAGCTTAAGGAAAATCTGAAAAATATCTCTGCGGAGAGGATACAGACGGAATTTACAAAGCTCATATGCTCGGATCATCCGGAAAAGATAAGACAGCTTTACGAAACGGGAATCACAGGTATAATATTACCCGAGATAGATATCTGTTTTAAAACAGATCAGAAAAATAAGCACCATATGTACAATGTCGGTGAGCATATAATGCAGGCGCTCATCGCGGATGCCGGAGATATCCATAAAAGAAAAGCAGAATATGTGTCAGAGGATAAGTGGCAGGAGTTTTTAAGTACAACGGACGCACTTGACAGGGAATGTAAGATAGATGATGCAAGGGCAAAAAAATATATAAGATATGCCCTTTTATTCCATGATATGGGAAAGCCCGACTGCATGACGGAGGATGAAAACGGGAGCCGCCATTTTAAGGGACACGCCTTAAGATCTGCCGGGATAGCAAAGGATATATTGAACCGCCTTAAAGTGGATAATGAGATGAAGCATACAGTCTGCGAGCTTGTAAAGTATCACGATTACAGACCGGAGTTATCAAAGAAGGCTGTAAGACGGGCAATGAGCAGGACCGGCAGGGATATATACAGGCTCCTCATTCCCATAAGGCTGGCGGACACTCTGGCACAGAGCAGTTACAAAAGAGCCGAAAAGCTTGACTACGAAAAGGGTGTTATGCAGGCTTATATGGATATCGTAAAGGACGGAGAGTGCGTTACGGTAAAGGAACTGGCTGTAAACGGCAGCGATCTTATAGAGCACGGCATAAAGGAAGGACCTGCGATCGGAAAAAAGCTAAGTGACCTTTTGGAGCTTGTTTTGGAGAATCCTGAATGCAACACAAAGGAATATTTATTATCGAAATTATAATACTGAATATTTTGACGGTGTTTCTTCTTGCCGGATGCGGTGAAAATGAAGTTACCGCTCCTCCGGTGAGCGATCAGAGGGAAGTCCCGGCTGCACAGGATATTTCGGACAGGCAAAGAGCCGGTGATACGGCAGTGTTTGTTTCCTGCGATGCGGATGAAAAGACGGTAAGGCTTGTCAATAAAGAGAATGGCAGGATTTATGAGGTGTCATACAATGAACTGACGGAATTTTACGATAAATACGGGAAGGTCTCCGTACCCGAGCTTTTCAACGCGGGAGATGTGGTGGATGTGGAGATCTCCGTCAATTCAAGGATGATGACAAAGCTGCAGGTGAGTCCGTCATCATTTATAAGGCGTAACATAGATAAGTATTCGATAAATGTGAACAGAGGCATTTTTTCATCCGGTGAAGTAAACTACAGGATAAACGAAAATACGGCGGTATTTAAAGGCGGAAAAAAGATAAAAGCCACTGATATAGTTGAGGGAGATACCCTTACAGTTTCGGGGATAGATACCAGTCTTTACAGTATAGTGATAACCAGCGGCGACGGTCATGTAAATATTTCCGGGACGGAATATTTTATAGGCGGCTGGGTTCAGATCGGAAAGGATATCATAAAGCCGGTTACTGAGGAAATGATAATAGATGTGCCCGAGGGAGAGTACGATATGGTCGTCACCTATAACGGAAGAGGCGGCACGAAGCATATCTCAGTCGAGCGCGGCAGGGAACTTAAGGTTGATATAAGCGACCTTAAAGGTGAGCTCATAAAGTATGGTATACTTGTATTTACGATAAAGCCGGCGGACGCTGAGCCGTCATTACGTATAAACGGTGAGGAATATGACTATCTTGAGCCGGTAGAGCTTGAATACGGTATATATAAGCTTGAAGTGGAGGCTGAGGGCTATATCCCCATAAAAGAGCGCTTAAGCGTCGGGCAGGAGATGTCAAATGTGCAGATAGAGCTGATGAAAGCAGAGGATGATGAGGAGGAGGAAAAAGAAGAAGCTTCGGAAAAGAAGACTGCTCCGTCGTCAAATCTGCCGACCGTTATGAAGCCGGATACGAAGACACCGCAGGTTTCTTCGGGGCAGGCCGCTTCATCCTCATCATCCTATGCGGATGAGGAGGAAGGAAATGAAGACACTATATCGACAACGGTTAAGGGAAAGCTTTTTATTGATGCACCGGATGCGGCGGAGGTTTATTACGACGGCTCATATAAGGGGGTCGTACCCTGCAGCTTTGCAAAGACTTCGGGGACCCATGTGATAACCTTAAGACGTGACGGCTATAAGACAAAGACATATACGATCACATTGGACGACTCTCTTGAAAATGAAACCTATTCTTTCAGTGCGCTTGTAAGCGAGTAAGGATGCGAAAGGAAGATCTTAAAATGAAATATATCTCATGGAATGTAAACGGGCTGAGGGCCTGTATGCAGAAAGGCTTTGAAGATTTCTTTAATAAAGAGGATGCCGACGCATTCTGTCTTCAGGAGATAAAGCTTCAGGAGGGGCAGATAGAATTTGCGCCAAAGGGATATCATGCTTTTTGGAATTATGCCGAAAAAAAGGGATATTCGGGCACGGCTGTATTTTCAAAAAAGGAGCCGGTAAGTGTAACCTACGGTCTTAAGATAGAGGAACACGATAATGAAGGCAGGGTTATAAATGTCGAATATGATGACCATTACCTGATAACCTGCTATACCCCGAACAGCAAGCAGGATCTTTCGCGTCTTGACTACAGGATGACATGGGAGGATGCGATAAGGGCTCATATGAAGGAGCTTGAAAAAAACAAACCGGTCATCCTTTGCGGGGACTTAAACGTGGCACATGAGGAGATCGACTTAAAAAACCCTTCATCCAATCACCATAACGCCGGCTTTACGGATGAGGAGAGACAGAAGATGGACCTTCTGCTTGGATCGGGATTCGTGGATTCGTTCAGATATCTCTATCCGGACACAAAGGATGTATATTCGTGGTGGTCGTACAGATTTAATGCAAGAAAGAATAATGCCGGATGGCGTATAGACTACTTCATATTATCGGACATATTAAAGGACAGGATAAAGGATGCAAAGATACACACGGATATATACGGCTCCGATCATTGTCCGGTTGAACTGGCATTATCTTAAAAAGGACGGGAATAAAAAGTGAAATTAAAAGATAATTATAATCCCAAATATACGCAGCTTTCGGTATACGTGATAATCACCTGCATAATTATATATATACTGAGCAGGGCAGCGGATCATATAGATATAATATTAAAAAGTCTCGGCTACGGTTTAACATGGCTCGGAGTCATTTTAAGGCCTCTTATAATAGGCTTTGCCCTTGCCTACCTGTTTGACCCGCTTGCGGACTTTTTTGAAAGCCGTCTTAAAAAGGTAAAGCTTTTTGCAAAAAAAGAGCGCCGTCCGAGGATAGTTTCGATACTTATAGTATTTGTGCTCGCTATAGTGCTTTTTTCAATCCTTACATACATAATGATATATACGATGACCCATCAGCTTAAGTCGGTGACCTTTGACGAGATAGTAAATGCGGTCAATGATTTTGCAAGGTCTCTTACCGGAGCCTACAGAAATATAACAAACGGCTTAAAGGAGCTGAACATCGAATCCGCGGAGGTCGAGGATGTGGTACAGGAGCTGGCTGAGGGCTTCGGAAACATACTCCGCGGAGTGGGAAGGAATATACTCGGGGCAGCCTCGAATATAACGGGAATATTTGCGAATGCGATCTTTGCCATAATCTTTGCCGTGTATTTCCTGCTTGACGGAAAGCAGATAATGTCCTATTGGAACAGGGTGTTCACGGCAATCTTAAATAAAAGGATATACGGTGCCTTAAGACAGCTTGTAAAGGATGCGGATATCGTGTTTTCGGGATATATCAGGGGCCAGCTTGTGGATGCCCTGATCATGGCACTGTTAGTAAGCGTGGGACTTACCATAGCGAATGTGAAGTTTGCCGTTTTGATCGGAATCTGCTCGGGCATCGGAAACCTGATACCCTATGTGGGACCTGTCGTGGGCTACGGCTCTACGATAATCTTCTGCCTTCTGACGGGAGATTTTACCAGAATAATACCGGGCGTGCTCATAGTGTTTATAATACAGACACTCGACGGAAACCTGATAAATCCCAAGCTTTTGAGCAACAGTATAAACATCCATCCCCTGCTTGTCATCGTAAGCCTTATATTCGGAAGCAAGATAGGTGGATTTCTGGGAATGCTCCTTGCAGTACCTGTGGGAGCACTGGTGAAGATAGTATTTGACAGGCTTGTGGATAAGCTGCTTGAAAAAAAGAAGCAAAAGGCGTTTAATGAGGAAAAGGAGGAAAAGGAAAAATGAGTGAGATAACAAAGGATACGACGATAGGCGATATATTAAGGGTAAAGCCTGCGGCAATACCTCTTCTTATGGAGATCGGCATGCACTGCATAGGGTGCCCCGCATCAATGGGTGAGACCGTGGAAGAGGCGGCGATGGTACACGGAATAGATTCGGATGACCTTGTGGCACAGATGAATGCCATACCAGAAGAGGCGTAAAAATTCTTTTGCAATATGCAGAAGGTTAGCCGTGACTAATGCGATATCCGTGATGTATAATTGGCATTACCAATTAACTAAGGAGGTAGTAATCATGGCACATGTAATCAACGATTCCTGCATTAGCTGCGGCTCATGTGCAGCTCAGTGTCCGGTTAGCGCTATAAGCGAAGGTGACGGCAAGTTTGAGATCGACGCTGCTACATGCATCGATTGCGGAGCTTGTGAGGCAGGCTGCCCTGTAGGAGCAATAGCTGCTGAATAAATATCAGTAGACATACAGGCAATGTATATGAAAGCAAAAAACCGTCGGATTCCGGCGGTTTTTTATTTTTATGTGAATATAATGAAGAATCTATGAAAATAATGATGCTGTCAAGGTCAAAAGGTGCTTTTGAACCTTACATTATATTAATTCAGATCCAGCAGCTTATACAGAATATCATACAGCTTTTTTGCATCCTCCGGAGGCAGAGACACGCAGGATGCCATCTGAGGGGGGATCTTTGCCGCCTCCTCCTTAAGAGCCGCTCCCTTTTCGGTAAGGGATATCACCACAACCCTTTCATCCTCTTTGCTTCTGCTTCGTATTATATAGCCATCTCTCTCCATTTTTTTCAGAAGAGGCGTCAGCGTGCCGTTATCGAGAAAAAGCTTTTTCCCGAGCTCACCCACTGCTATGGGAGAATATTCCCACAGCACAAGGAACACGATGTACTGCGTATAGGTAAGACCCAGCGGCTTTAAGAACGGGGTGTAGAGATTTACGACCCTTCTGGCACCGGCATAGAGCGGAAAACACAGTTGGTTTTCAAGCTTTAGAGCTTCGTAGTTTTTTTCTTCCATCACTTCACTTTGCTTAAAGCAGACCTGCTATACACTTGTCCACTTCATCCATGCTTGCGGTGGGCTCAAAACGGGCAACCACAGCTCCCTCGCGGTTAACGGCAAATTTTGTGAAATTCCATTTGATATCGGGATTGTTCTTGTAATCCTTGTCGATACCCTTAAGCATAACGCTCATGGCTATTGCCTTGGGACCCTTTCCAAAGCCTTCAAAGCCCTTCTGCTCCTTGAGATATGTAAAAAGAGGAAGAGCATTCTCGCCGTTCACATCGGATTTTTTCATCTGGGGAAACTGTGTATTGTATTTTAAGGTGCAGAATTCATGTATCTCATCATCCGTACCGGGAGTCTGGCCGGCAAACTGATTGCAGGGCACATCTATGATATCAAAACCGCGGTCATGATATTTCTCATACATCTCCTCAAGCTCCTTGTACTGCGGAGTAAAGCCGCAGCCGGTGGCTGTATTTACCACGAGAAGAACCTTGCCCTCATAATCCTTAAGGCTGACCTCCTCACCCTTTGTGTTTGTTACCGAATAATCATATATACTGCTCATTTTTCCCTCCTTATTAGTTGATATGAGTTCCAAAAGTCCTGTCACGGATCATGCAAGCATGACCGTTTAATGACCTTGCTGCACTATTATCGTTTTATCAGATTATATTTGATAAAATATAAATTGTCAAGAGTCTTCTCAAAAAAATTGACGGATTTTATTTATGTATGGTAAAATCCTGAAAGGATGCGACGGGGCAGACTTTTTTGTCTGTCCCTGTTTATTCCCGCAAGTAATGAGCCATCATACGCTAGTGCTGCGGGGTATCTGACCGGAGCAGTGGGAGTGAAAGGAGAAATCTATGGAAAACATACTTTCCGGAATTGAAACCGTAAATAATGCCGTAAACGGCTTTGTGTGGGGACTTCCCATGCTTATTCTGTTAGTGGGCACCGGTATTTTGATGACTGTTTTAACAAAATGCTTTCAGGTCACGCATATCGGACACTGGTGGAAAAATACCATTGGCGGGATATTTAAGGACAAGCATATAACGGCGCATACAGGTAAGGAGGATAAGCAGATATCACAGTTCCAGAGTCTGTGTACCGCACTTGCGGCGACGATAGGAACCGGAAATATTGCCGGAGTAGCGGCAGCTATAGCCTCGGGCGGTCCGGGTGCGATCTTCTGGATGTGGATAGTCGCATTTTTCGGAATGATGACGAACTTTTCCGAAAATGTTCTCGGTATATATTACCGCCGCAAGAATATCAACGGAGAATGGTCCGGCGGGGCAATGTATTACTTAAGGGACGGTCTTGGTGCAAAGAAGGGCTTTAAGAAGGCAGGCGCCGTACTTGCAGTGCTGTTTTCCGTATTCTGCGTATTAGCCTCCTTCGGTATCGGAAATATGAGTCAGATAAATTCGATAGCGGTAAATATGCAGTCCACCTTTAACATACCCATGATAGTAACGGGAATCCTGCTGATGCTCCTTGCCGGACTGGTGATAGTCGGAGGCTTAAAGAGGATCGCATCCGTAACGGAGCGGCTTGTACCGTTTATGGCTATAGTATATATAATAGGCTCACTTATAATAGTGGTAGTAAATATAGATCAGGCAGGAGCGGTCTTTTTATCGATAATCAAGGGAGCGTTCGGACTTAAGGCTGTGGGAGGAGGCATTGTCGGCAGCGGAGTGTCTCTTGCGGTACAGTGGGGTATGAAAAGAGGTGTATTTTCAAATGAGGCAGGTCTCGGTTCATCGGTAATGGTACACTCAAGCTCAAATGTCCGTGAGCCGGTAGTACAGGGAATGTGGGGAATATTTGAGGTATTTGCCGATACCATAATAGTATGTACATTGACTGCCTTTGCCGTATTATCGAGCGGACTTGTGGACTTAAATACGGGCGAGGTGCTTTCGGACAGAGTTTCTACGGCACTTGTTGCCGAAGCCTTTTCATCGGTGTTCGGAAAAGCGGGTGCGGGCTTTATAGCGATAGCCATACTTCTCTTTGCTTTTTCCACGGTACTCGGCTGGAGCCAGTACGGGACAAAGGGCTTTGAATATTTATTCGGAACCGGAGCCGTAAAGATATATCAGATAATCTTCGTGGTATTCATCATGATAGGCGCGACCATGGACCTGTCCCTTGCATGGGACCTGTCGGATACCTTTAACGGAATGATGGCGATCCCGAACCTTATAGGAGTCCTTGCCTTAAGCGGCACCGTGGTAAAGATCACGAAAAACTATGTGCGCCGTAAGATAGGGGGAGAAGATATAAAGCCGATGCTTTCGGCACTGGACGACATACAGGAGCAGCACGAAAAAGAAATAAGGAAATAAAGACAAAAGTAAAGGCAGACCGGCACTGTTACGTCCGGTCTGCCCTGTATTAATGAAAAAGAACCCGTGCGAACCGCCCTTTCAGGCAAGCTGCTGTTTGGGATAAAATTCCTTCCTGTAATCCATATATTCTTTCTTTTCTCTTGCGGTTGCTTCTCTTATTCTTGAAGAGCCGCAGTCAGGACAATATTTATAGCTCCCGATCCTTTTATAAGTAAATCTGCAATTATCACATGTACAAATCATTATCTTGTATTTCTCCTTTCGTTTTATCTCAATATATAGTGTAAATCTATAACATATGTAATGTAAATACCCAATTTAAAAAAATTTTACGGATTCGAAAACCAACTGATAATTGCCTTAAAAACCATATAATAAGCGGCTTTGGGGAATTTTAACGACTTGATTTATCACCGGACGGGGCGTATCATATATCATATGTTTGCATCAAAGAATATGGTCATAATAATCATACTGGTCGTGGATGCGGTTCTGATTTTTTTGCTGCTTATACTTAACGCAAAAAGAAAGTATATAAAAAGGCAGGAAGAGAACGAAAAGCTGATCGACGAGATGTGCAATGTGTTTGCAAAGTGCATAGACATGAAGGACCCCTACACGAACGGCCATTCGGAGAGAGTTGCAAAATATACGGTAATGCTGGCACGCAGACTCGGAAAGAGTAAGAGCGAGGTAAGGAAGCTGTATCATATAGCCCTGCTGCACGACATAGGAAAGATAAGCATACCGGATGCGATATTAAATAAAGACAGCGATCTTACGGACGAAGAATACGAGATAGTGAAAAATCACGCCGCCCGGGGCGGAGACATTCTTAAAGATATCACGATAGCCCCGAATCTGGGACTCGGGGCAAAATATCACCATGAAAGGATCGACGGCAAGGGGTATCCTGACGGACTTAAGGGTGAGGATATACCTGAGGAGGCCCAGATAATCGCGGTGGCCGACACGTTTGATGCGATGTATTCCACAAGACCCTACAGGGAACGGATGGACCTTAAGGTCGTGGCGGAAGAGATCGGTAAAGCCGCCGGGACCCAGCTTAATGAAAAGATCGTAAAGGTTTTTCTTGAGCTGGTCGACGAAGGAGCTTTTTCGGATGAAAATCTGGCAAAGGACATATGGCAGGAGGAGGCATAAAGCCGGTCATAATAAGGGGATACTGCTAAAGGTGTACAGGAAGGAGACTTAAAAATGGAGGCCGAAAAAAATATTTTCGAAAAGGTGAAAAGGTATGTGCTCATAGTTGAGGATGAGCAGATAAACCGTGAGCTTTTGGGGGCGATCGTTTCCGAGCGGTATGAGGTACTCTATGCCGCAGACGGTGAGGAGGCGTGGAATATCATAAAGGAGAAGGGGCAGATAATATCGGTAATGCTCTTAGATCTCGTGATGCCGAAAATGGACGGCTTCGAGCTTATGAAAAAAGTGATGGAGAATGAGGATACAAGGCATATTCCGATAATAGTCCTTACATCCGAGAAATCCGCCGAGGTAAAAAGCCTTAATATGGGTGCCTCGGATTTTATCACAAAGCCTTACGATATGCCGGAGGTCATACTTGCGAGGATAAACAGGATAATCGAGCATTCCGAAAACCGTTCCATCATCAAATCCACCGAGCGTGATGAGCTCACAGGGCTTTTTTCCAGAAATTTCTTTTATGAATACATACTCGTAATTCGGCGCTTAAATGAGGACAGGGAAATGGACGCGATAGCCATAAACATCGATCATTTTCATCTGATAAATGAAATATACGGCAGGAATTACGGGGATATGGTATTAAAGACCATAGCAAAGACCTTAAAAAGCTATGCAAGGGAAAATGACGGTATAGCGGCAAGGGTGGAGGCGGATACATTTTATCTGTATGCAAAGCACCGTGATGACTACGGGGATCTTTCCTCAAGGATAGGGGAGGATATGAACGAGATATCGAAAACCGTTCATGCTCATGTGAGGATAGGCATTTATCCGGAAAAAAAGACCGATACGGATATAGAAAATATGTTTGACAGGGCAAAGCTTGCCTGCAATACCATAAGGGGGAAATTCAGGGAAAGCGTTGCGTTTTACAATGATGAGCTGCATGAAAACGTCTTTTTTTCGGAGCGCCTTATTCACGATATGTATGAAGGCATAGAAAAAAAGCAGTTTAAGGTTTATTTTCAGCCGAAATACGATATACAGGAAAATGAACCTGTATTAAGAAGCGCCGAAGCGCTCATAAGGTGGCAGCATCCCGAATTCGGGATGATAAGCCCCGGGGCATTTATATCTTTGTTTGAAGAGAACGGACTCATTCAGAAGATAGACCACTTTATCTGGAAAGAGGCGGCTTCCAATGTAAGAAAATGGAGGGATAAATACGGCGTTACCCTTCCGGTTTCCGTGAATGTCTCAAGGATAGATATCTATGATCCGGAAATAGAAAGCCGGATAATGAATATATTAAATGAATTTGATCTTAAGCCTGCCGACCTTCATCTGGAGATAACCGAGTCCGCATACGCGGATAATGCGGAGCAGCTTGTGGAAATGGTGCGCAATTTCAGAAAGAAGGGCTTCATAATCGAAATGGATGATTTCGGGGCAGGATATTCTTCACTTAATATGCTTTCCACAGTACCCATAGATGTGTTAAAATTGGATATGAAGTTTGTCCGCAATATGAATAAGGATGAAAAAAGCATGCGGATGATCGAGCTTATAATGGATATAGCCGGGTTTCTTTCGGTTCCTGTCGTGGCAGAGGGTGTTGAAAATGAAGAGCAGTACAGGCTGCTAAAGGATGCAGGCTGCGAACTCATTCAGGGGTATTATTTTTCAAAGCCTGTGCCGCCGGAGGAATTTGAAGAATTTGTAAAAAAGCTGGCGGATAAATAATATGATATCAAGGCCAAAAGGTGCTTTAGCACCTTTTAGATACAATATATAGTTATCGTGCTTGCACGAAATAACTATATATTGTATCTGAAAACAGCACGAAGTGCTTTTGAACATGACATCATAATATGTAAAGGAGAATATAAAGATGCTTACTGTTGAGGCATTGAAGGAATTCGGGGCAGATACCGAAACCGGACTTGCAAGATGCTTAAATAAAGAGGAGCTTTATCTGAAGCTTGTAAAAAAGCTGGCGGAATCGGACGACCTTACAAAGCTGGAGGGAGCCATCGCGGAGAATAATCTGGAAGCGGCATTCAATGCGGCGCATACCTTAAAGGGCGTGACGGCGAATCTTTCCCTTGATCCGATACTCGTACCCACCTCTGAAATGACGGAGCATTTGAGAAGGGGAGATGATGTTGACTATAACAGCTATTTGAAGGAGATACGGGCACAGTGGGAAAAATTCCGTGCTTTGGTCTCATAGTGAACGCCAAAGTAAAAAGAATTTTGTCGTTTACTATATAACAAGGAGCAGTAAAAAATTTATATAAAGGAGAGGGAAGCTTATGGCAAAAAAAGAACGTAAAAAGAAACTGGTACTGAACATCATCATCATATCGGTGATAGCCTGTACGGTGAGTGCGGCGCTGCTGACGACGGTTGCCTCCACCACATTGTCATCGACCTATGAGCAGTTAGTTGAGGAAACTCTTACTACGGCATCCATCCAGATGGCTGATGAGATAGAGCGTATGTATGAGGGTGAATGGAAGCTCGATGAGGATGATGTGCTCTGGAAGGGAGATACAGCCTTTAAGGGGCAGTTTACGGGAGCCCTTAAACAGAGAACAGGTCTTGATTATGCTATCTTCTATGACAATATAAGAGCCATTACTACGGTGAACGGTTCGCCGGTCGGAAGGAAAAATGCCGATACGAAGGCACCCGACGATATTTATAATACTGTTGTAAAGGGCGGAAAGACATATTACAGACCGAATTACATAGTAGCAGGCGAGCAGTATTCGGGAGTATATGCACCGGTTCTGGCAGATGACGGGTCGATTGGCGGAATGACGGTTGCATTCAGAAAAACCGCTGATATAAATGCCGCAATAAGAAAAAATATAATGATAATGGTTGCGCTGGCGCTTGTATGTATAGCGGCAGTGGTATGTATCGGGGTTGTGCTGTACAGGAGCAGCGCACAGGCCATGAGGAGCATCGTGGAGTCGATAGAGCGTCTGGCAGGCGGAGATCTCGGTATAAAGATAGACCAGTCTGCGGTTGACAGGGAGGATGAGCTTGGAGAGATAGCCGACTGCATAAAGCGTCTGGATAATGAGCTTGAAGAGGTTATCGAAAGGACCTTAAGGCTTGCAGATGATGTATCCAGGGACGGAAGCACGCTTTCTGAGTCCTCGTCATCCGCTTCAATGGCATCCTCGCAGGTTACCGATGCAATGGATGAGATATCAAAGGGTGCTGTAAGCCAGGCGGAAAGCGTGGAAGGTGCAGCTACAGATACAAATGATATCGGTGATGCGATCGAGGGCATTGACGAGAGAGTAGCCGAGCTTTCGGAATATGCAGCCACAATGAGGACGAACAGCGACAATGCAATGAAGGCTCTTGAGCTGTTGATGAAGCACAATGCCGAGA
>JAGBOJ010000133.1 GCA_017633935.1 Lachnospiraceae bacterium
ACATTCAAAGTTCATTGGCCCGTAGCCACTCGCGCCATCAGCAAGCTGATATCTTAAGTGGCTCGGGACTGAATTGTTACTGGAAACATTCAGCTTTGATTTAATCAGCCATAATTCAGATAACGGCAACACACGATTCATGGTAGGATGCCAGCTTGGAATCATGCGTAATGAAAGTCATCCGTTCTGCTTTTGCTTGGCAGATCAGCATTCTGTCAAACGGATCTTTATGATCTGTATCATCATCCTTTTTTAATGTCGGCAGTTGCTGTATGTGTTCATTCTGTAACGGCAGTCTTATAAATCCCGATCTATCGCAGTATTCAGCTACCTCTATACCGGATACGGGCATCCCGACAGGATTCTTAAGATTCTTTAGCGTAAGCTCCCAAATGGATAGAACACTGTAGAATATATCGTTCTCGGGATCGTTAATTTTCTCAAGAATATCCGCAGACAATTTTTCTTCCTGATCCATTGCCCAAAACAGAATATGGCTGTCTAAAAGTATTCTCATCCGTTCTCCCCATAAAATAAGGAAGCAATTTCGTCGTTCATATCGTCAAAATGTTCATCAAAATCTGCCGGAAGTTTAAATACTCCTTTTGCCTGACCTGTCCTCTTAAAAGGTTTAGATGATACCGCAACATCTGATTCCGGCTGTTTGATATTCATTGCGTGTAACATATCGACAATGATCCGAAGATTACTATCCGGTTGTTTTTGCATAAGGAGATAGGCTTCCTGCATAAGAGTCATATTTATCACTCCTTTCGTCAGCTTGTTATATTCTCATTTTAGTGTGTTTTGAGGTAAACCGCAAGAGAAAAGGATGGTTTGATCAGATCCCGAAGCCACCCTCGATATTCTTTTCATTCATAAGCCTTACAAAATCCCTTGCAGGAACGGCCTTTGAAAAGAAATAGCCCTGGATCATATCGCATCCCATCATCACAAGACGCTTTGCCATCGCTTTTGATTCCACTCCCTGTACCACTATTTTGAGATTCTGGTTTTTGAATGTCTCCATAACATCCGGAAGGACATTGGAGCTGTTCTCAAAATAGGTCCAGACAAGTGTTCTGTCCATCTTCACGTACTTAAAGGGAAGCTTTAAGAGATTTACGAAATTTGAATAGCCAATACCATAGTCGTCCAGCATAAATTCGGCACCCGCTTCGATAAGGCGGTCCATATTCCTTCTGATAAAACCGTTTTCTATATCCGCCGAGCCCTCCACGATCTCAAACGCGAATGTCGACATCGGAACATTGTATTTTGACGCTATATCAAGCATCTCATCAGCCATGCTCTCCCTTATGCACTGAAATGCCGAGAGATTCACCGTGACCCTTTTTATACCGAAGCTTTCGGTATCGTTATCCCTCACGAACATACAGACCTTTTCAAAGATCTGCTTTCCGAGCTCGACGATATTTCCGTTCTCCTCCGCTTTGGTGACGAATTCGGCCGGAGCAATAAATCCGACCTCCTCATCAAACAGTCTTGCAAGCACCTCCGCCATGAGCGCTTTTCCGGCTTTTGGATTAAATATGGGCTGCAGGTATATCTGCACGGTATTGTTGTCTATAGCCTTTTCCAATGCCCTTTCGACCGCGCTGTCCCTGTCTATGGCGATCATTATATCCTCATTAAGCAGTATATTCCCGTTGTCGTGTGCCAGCTTATTATGAATGAATGAAAGTATCCTGCTTACTCCCTTTACATTATCCTTAATGTGCTCATAGGGCAGGCAGGTGGCATATACGGTAAAGGAAACCTCTCCCCCGTTTACCCTCCACGGCTCCTTAAAACGGTCGAGAACCTTTTCACCGAGCTTTCCGTAATCCAGCCCGTTTATATCCACTGCCGCAAAGCTGTCCTCGGATATCCTGAAAAGAATATCCGTCCCGATGATATCATCAAAAAATGCCGTCGCCTTTTTAAGAGCCTCGTTTACCCTGTCCGTGCCGTAGACAGACTGCATGGTCCTGAAATTATCTATCGTGACCACAAGCACATTAAAATGTCTTCCGGCGTTTGCATACTCCGCCATTATCTCGTAAAAGCCGTCCGCGTTGAAAAGCTCCGTCATCTTATCTATGTACATATCGGGATTCTGCAGAGAAAGATATATGATCATCACTGCCAGACATACAGACGGATAGGAAAGAAGTATCCAGTTGAACACAAGCGACTGCAGGAGAATACCTGTAAGTATGAGGACTATAAAAGTCACCACGCTCCTGAACTGGAGCTTCGTCATCCTTTTTCTGTATATGATGACATATATGCCCGTAAGCACGAGATATACACTGCTTGCCATAAAATTCAGGAAGTATGCCGGTCCGTGGACATACCCCTCCACCGGGTCAAAGTAATAGAGATTCCCCGTAAACGGCGTGGAAAGGGTAAGGAACATCGTTATCATAAACGGTATCGTATAAAGATAGAATACCGGCGAATGTACAAGGTCGTATCTTCCGGCCAGCATAAGGATATAGATCATAAATGACAGTGTAAGCGCGGTAGACAGCATAAAGAATATGATGTTTATCACATGCAGCACAGGGAGCGGATAATCCATCCAGTTTGAATCCACATATGCCGACACAAGATCAAAGACCGTAGTAAGTGCAGCCAGTATCATTGAAAAAGCGAAAAACCTGTTTTTTCTCGTAGGCAGATGCTTTTTCGCAAAGAAAAACATAATGAAAACAAATACGACTATTATACCCGCTATTTCAAAATCCGCATTCCACTTCACTGTTCTCTGTTTTCCCTTTCGCCGTTATGCACCTTACAGATCCCTTCCGCAGCAGTTTTTGTACTTTTTGCCGCTGCCGCAGGGACAAGGATCGTTTCTTCCAATCTTTGCGCCCTCTCTTACATAGGTGTGCGATCTCTTCTGCTCCTTATAGAGCTCCTCACGCTTCTCCTCCGTAAATATCTCATTCCACTCCTTAAGCCCGTAAAGCCAGTCGGCCTTTGCCTCGACCATGTTCTTATAGAGCTTTTCATTGTCAAAATCAAGGGATACCACCGTATCCTCTTCAAGATTATCTATATCATTGGGAACCTTTAAGGATTCCTGAATACCGTCTAAGAACCCCGTCATTTCCATCACCGTAACGCCGAATTTTCCGGCAAGCTCTTTTACGGTACCCTGTACACCGTTATCGGGGTCCTTTAAGAGCTCGGCATATATATCCTTTTCCTTTAAGAAATAATCCTGCCAGAATTTCTGGAGCTTTCCTTTATCCATTGTGGGAGAATACGCCTTATCTCTCCATTGTTCCATTAAAGCCATTTTATTCACCTCTTGTCTTATTTATCATATTGAATTATCATTGTACCATACTTCAAAGTGCTTTGCCATATTGATTTATTAGGAGCTGTTTGCGCAGCTCCCTATTCCTAAGGGGGACAGTTGTGAATATAAAACGGATTTCAGCGCTGATCGGCGTGATCATCATTTTTTTAATGTATCTTGCGACACTCATTCTTGCCGTTATGGGCAGTGAAAAGACGGTAAACCTCTTTCTGCTTTCCATCCTCTGCACGATCATGGTGCCGCTTATCATCCATCTTTTCTTAATGCTGAATAACGCCCGCCACGGCAAAAGCGTCATGGATGAGCCCTATCCTTATAAGGAGAAGGAGAAAGACCTCTGATATCCGGCTTTACCGCCATTGAATAATTAGTGTAATATACCACATAGCCCGGGGCTGCACCTGCGGGCTTTTTTACATTCTTTCTCATAAGATAGTCGATCTCTACCTTTTCCTGATCCTTTGCGGCGGAATAATACGCTGCCAGCGCTCCGGCCTCGTTAAAAGCCCTGTCGGGTATCTCGTCCTGTGACAGCCCGTTTACCTTTAAGAGAACATGCGAGCCCGGGAATTTCTTTGCGTGAAACCACCAGTCGCTCCCGCTGCCTGTCTTAAAGGTAAGCTCATCATTCTGTATATTGTTCTTTCCGACATATATATCAAAGCCGTCCGTGGAAACAAAATGCAGAGGCTCGCTCTTTTCACGGCTTTTCTTATCCTGACTGTGCTTTTTTATATAGCCTGTCTTAAAAAGCTCCTCGGATATCTGCTTTAAATCCCTTTCATCGGCTGCCATATCAAGGGCAACCTGCACGCTTTCAAGGTGTATAAGCTCCATCCTGCTCACCTCTAACTGCGCTGCTGCCGCCTCCTTTGTGCGCTTAAGCTTCGTATATCTTTCAAAATATTTATTGGCGTTTTCATGTACGGTCAGCTCCTTATCAAGCGGCACCTTAACCGTCCTTCCCGTATAAAAATCCTCGGCCTCAAACGAATCGGAGCCGTCTTTAACCGAATAGCCGTAGGTATTTATCAGCTCGCCGTATAAGCGGTATTTATCCATCTTATCGGTGCTTTCAAGCTGCTTCTTTTGTATATCGAGCTTCTTTGCCGTCCGCTCGACGGCATTCGAGACTATCCTTCTTAAGTCCGCAGAACGCGCCCTTGCCTTCGTATATTCGTCCTTTTTACGGTAATACTCGCAGATGACCTCCGATACGGATTCTTTTTTTCTTACCTCCAAATCCGAATACTGCTCAGGTTCATAAGCCGTAAAATCCACAGGCTCACCGTTTTTTGTTATGATGCAGGGACAAAATTCCCTGTTCTTTATTTTATCGACAGCCCCTATAAATTCCTCATAGAGCTTAAAGCGCTGCTCCACCCCGACCGATGAGGCGCTCATATCCCCGTCTATACCCGCCCTGTAGGAAAGCTCCGAGGCAAATTGCGGGGAAAAGCCGGTGTATGTGCCGTATAAGGCTTTTATCATGCTTCCGCTCTTTGAAAAGACGGTATTTATAAAATCCTCCCTGCTTATGCCGGAGAGCGGATTCAGCTTGCCCGTGGTTTCGGGGATAAAATACGTCCTTCCGGGCAATACCTCCCTTACCGAGCTCATAGATGAGGGAACCCGCTTTATGCTGTCTATTATGCCGTTCTCCCCGTCGGTAAATATTATATTGCTGTATTTGCCCATCAGCTCTATAATGAGTGTCTTTGTCTTAAGATCGCCGAGCTCATCCCTGTGCTCGATATTTATATTTATTATCCTTTCAAGGGACGGCTGGGTGACGGATATTATCCTCCCGCCCTGCAGGTGCTTTCTTAGGAGCATCGTAAAAGCAGGCGCGACCGCCGGTGACGGCAGGTTTTCGTCCGTCAGATACACAAAAGGAAGCGATGCCGTGACCGATATTAAAAGCCGGGTCACCCCGCTTCCGTTCAACTTTACCGTTATGAGCAGTTCATCCTTAAAGGGCTCGGCTATCCTGCTTATATGTCCGTCCTTAAGCACCTTATCAAGCTCCGATACCACAGCCCCGGTCATTATTCCGTCAAATGCCATACCAAACCTCAACCCGATCGATCATCTTAGGAACTGTTCAAGTTATTTTGTAACAGTTCCTTAATTCCCGCTTCATAAAAGACCCCTGACAGTCCCGGATCAAATCAAAAACCCGTGCTCACAGTCAACTGCCGGGTCCAAAAATTCACAAAAAGCCATGCAAGCATGTCTTTTGTGTTTTTTGACCCTGCCATCATACTATAAAACACGGGTTTTTACAATTCATTCGGTTTTTGCTTTGCCTCAGGAGACAGTGCTTTGTTACTATTCACGGATTTTTTGCATCACAATAAGAAGCAACGTAATTATATAGCTTTTCAGCTTCATAGGGAAAGACCTTCATATGATCTGACGGCGGCCTGAACGGTCTTCATGGTATCAAGATCATGCTCATCGGTAAATTGCGTTGTTTTCGCATTTTCGAAAAGCTTGTCCTTAAGTCTTTCTTTATGATCGCTCCCTTTAGTGTAATCAACACTTCGGAGCATTTCTTCAATATCCTTAAAATCCTCTTCCATAGTACTATCCCAGAAATGTCATTTATTGAAACTTTGGACCCATACGCGTCCATATCTCCGGCGTTCCTCCCGCAGTCTCTTTCAATTCTTCGACTGTAAGTTCGTCTTCATTTGCTGCCTTACTGTTTTTCTTAATTTCTTCATCATTACTGATGTTCTTTTCATTTTCCTGTGACATAGCATTCCCTCCTCCGGAGTGTCAGATCTATACCCTACATGTTATACGTTTCAGTTTCCGAAATGCGACAAATATTTTATAAAATCTTTCGACCTGCTTTTCCGAACCCGTAAGTTGTATCGGATATATCGTGATTGGCTTTGATGTTTGGACGGATTCGAGTATTTTGTTTGGATGGATTCGAATATTACGTTTGAATAAATTCAGAGCCGGAACATATCATTATATGTCCCGGCTCCGATGTATTATTCCTTACGATAACGTTAATTAGCCCCAAGGCCAATGGAATCCCCCACCTGAAAAATTCTTAAGTGCATCAGCACTGAGTTCTCCATCTGCTGATCCTTCTATCTCTTCCCATGAGATATCAAATCCTGCTTCCTTTGCAATAGGGACAACTACAGCTTCAAACACTGCCTTCTTATTCGAAGAGTCCCCTGTATAGCCTGCGATTGCTGCATTTATCTTATCCTGCAGTACCCCCCTTGGATATTTCAGCCATAAACTTCATTGCGCTTTCTTTTGACATAGTGTTTTCCTCCTTTGTTTTTATATGAAAGTGCTTTGTTTTCATCTCTCACTTATATATACGTACGACTAAT
>JAGBOJ010000134.1 GCA_017633935.1 Lachnospiraceae bacterium
ATATCTGTGTGACACCGGAATCCACATTTATCACAAGCGGATCAAGCAGACTGTTTGTGGCTATAGGGATGCTCACATCCATATATTCCATATAGCTTCTGCTCATGCTGATATCGAGGTTGAAATCTATCCTGCGTCCGTCCTCGGTTAAAGCCTGCCCTTTTGCGTGGAATTCGGTGTTTTCCTCCTCAGAGTATGTGACCAGCCTCTGACTTGAAACGGAATCATAATTTACAGAAAATGCACCTCCTCCCATGCTTCCAAATACTCCGCCATAAAGAAGTCTCCTGAAAAGAAGATAAAAAAGATCGTACTGAAATGAAAATTCCTCGGCTATATCAGTGATCTCCCTGCTGTCAGACACCCTGTTGAGACCAAATTTACCAAAATTAAACTGATTTGAATTCTTTGCGCCGTTCCCGTAATTGTTATAATAGTCTTCTTCATCCTTTTCGTATGAATCATTGTTTTTCCCGTTAACGAGCCTGAACGCCGAATCCAAAAACGAGCTTCCGTCCGCGCCGGATTTATGCGGCTTTATACCGTTTTGCCGATAACTCCGGTTCGATTCCATAATAACGCTACTTTCCGCTATTTTCATATATTGCATGCCTCCTTATTTAACTCAGGGTCAAAAGCCCCCTATGATATAAAGGTTGCAATCCGTTGCATGGTTACATTTAAGTAAGGTGTCACTCCGTTGGCACCCTGATAGTTTTTTGATAAGACCGCATATACCTTATTTCAAGTGTACCGTCGTCATTTTTACCGGTACACCAGCCGGCTTTGAAACAGGAAATATAAAGAGGACATCCCGCTTTTCCGAATCCATCGGAAATATAAGATGCCCTCCGTAGCCTTATCTTTAACTGTCGTAAAAGATACTTTTTATCTCCGCACCCGACATTGCTATACCGGAATTAAGTATCCCTTACACTCTATATATCGGCTTAAATTTCATATCAAACAGTATCAATCCCAAATAATTAAAGGTATTTTTGTCCTCAGCCTGTCGAAAATGTTTTTTCCGTGAGGTTTTCCAAAAGACAGTGCCTTAAAAGTGTCAGGGCAGCCGTTGATGCACTCTCTCTTATTTTGGCCCTGTTCCCGTCAAAATGATATTCCTTCACCTTCACCTTTCCCATAACATTGACCGCGATATAGGTAAGTCCTATCCGGTCTGTGCTTCCGTCCCCTGAGGGTCCCGCTATTCCGGTGATCGCTACACATACATCGCTTTTTGCCGCAGAAATCCCTCCCTTGGCCATTTCCTTTGCACACTGCTCGCTGACAGCCCCGTACTTATCAAGCGTGCTTCTCTTTACACCGAGGTACTTTCTCTTGGCTTTATTCGAATAGGTCACAAGACCGAGCTTTATTATATCCGATGCCCCGGGAACATTTATGAGGCGTGATGCGACCATCCCGCCGGTGATCGACTCAGCCGTCGTTACGGTCATTTTATTTTCATTCAATATCTGCATTACCGCCATTTCAAGACTGACATTTTCGTCCGTGGTAAAGATCCTTGCGCCGAACCTCTTCTTAATCTCCTTTACCACAGGCTTTAAGAGCTTCCTGCACTCTTTTTCATCCTCACCCTTTGCCGTGACCCTCACATCCACTTCCCCTATTTTGGCATAGGTGGCGATCGTGGGATTTGTCTGAGTGTCGATCAGATCCTTAAGCACAGTCTCAACCTTGCTCTCACCGGCTCCGCAGATCTTTACCATCTCACTTACAAGTACCGCAGGATTTAATTTTCTTAAATACTCCTCAACATACTCGTTCCACATCGGTATAAGCTCACCCGGAGGTCCGGGAAGAAGTATGGCCTTTGCATTTTCCCCCTCTATTATGATACCGGGTGCCGTACCGTTTTTATTGTATAAGACGATACCGCCCTCAGGAACAAGCGCCTGCTTACGGTTATTATCCGTAAGCTCCAGTCCTCTTTTTTCAAAAAACTTCTTTATGTGCTTCCACGCCTTTTCATCCTCTGTAAGCTTTTTTCCCATAAGCTTACAGACCGTCTCCTTTGTAAGATCGTCCTCGGTAGGTCCGAGACCTCCGCTGAAGATCACAACATCAGAGCGTCTTAATGAGGCTTCGGCAGTCTCTTTAAGCCGTTCGACATTATCCCCGACCACGGTCTGATAAAAGCAGTCAAGACCGAGCCCCGCGCAGCGCTCCGCCATAAAAGCCGCATTGGTATTTACTATGTTTCCCATAAGTATCTCTGTTCCGACACAGATAAATTCAACAGTCATATCCACCTCTAATTATCCTTTAACACACCCTTGTTCTTTATAATATAATCCACAAGTGAAACTATTGTAAGTATCAGCGCCATATAAGTTACTATCACGGTAATAAGTCCGAAGGCGGGTACCGGAATGTCTGCGATCAGCAAAATGACCGCCGCCATCTGGAATACCGTCTTGAACTTTCCCCAGTAGCTTGCGGCGATCACCACGCCGTTATCGGATGCCACAAGCCTGAAGCCGCTTATTATAAACTCCCTTGCGATAATGATTATTACTATCCACGCCTGCAGCTTGTCCAGTTCCACAAGACATACAAAAGCAGAGCATACGAGAAGCTTATCTGCCAGAGGGTCCATAAATTTCCCGAAATTGGTGACGAGATTATATTTTCTTGCTATCTTTCCGTCGAGCATATCCGTAAGACTTGCTATGATAAAGATTGAAAGCGCCACCCATTTTGACGCATCCCCAAAACAGTTTGTAAGTAACACCGCCACAAAGAACGGGACGAGTATAACTCTTAAAAGTGTAAGTTTATTGGGCAGATTCATATCACATCTCCTGTAAGATCGTATCCGTGGGAGCCCGTAACCTTTACGTTTACGAAATCCCCTGACATATATTCACTTTGTGCGTTATTTATAAAGATGAGACCGTCAACATCCGGAGCATCCCTGTAGGTGCGCCCCACATAAACATCATCATCGGGCAGCTTTCCTTCTATGAGCACCTTAAGCTTTCTTCCGCACATGAGGCTTTCTTTTTCAAAAGCTATCTCCTGCTGGAGCTCCATGAGCTCACCCCGTCTTTTCTTCTTAACCGTTTCTTTATTCTGTCCCTTCATTAAAGCAGCCGCTGTACCCTCTTCCTTTGAATAGGTAAAGCACCCGAGTCTGTCAAAACGGATCTCTTTTATAAAAGCCTTAAGCTCCTCGTGCTGTATGTCACTTTCTCCCGGAAATCCCGAGATAAGCGTCGTCCTCAGTGCGATATCCGGTATCCTGCTTTTGATCCTGCCTATCGTATCAAGAAGAGAAGCCTTATCCGTCTTTCTCCCCATAGCCTTTAATATATCGTCATTGATATGCTGTATCGGAAGATCGAGATAATGGCAGATCTTTTCCTCAGAGGCGATCACATCTATAAGCTCATCCGTGATCTCTTCGGGGTAACAGTACATAAGTCTTATCCATTCTATCCCGTCGATCGCACAAAGCTTCCTTAAAAGTCCGGGCAATGCTTTCTTTTTATAAAGATCCGTGCCGTAAACGGTGGTCTCCTGAGCGATAAGGATAAGCTCCTTTACTCCGGATGAGGCAAGCATCTTTGCATCGCTTATAAGGTCCTCTTCAGGCACGCTTCTGTAATGTCCCCTTACCTTTGGAATGACACAATAGCTGCAGTTTTTATTGCACCCTTCGGCTATCTTTAAATAAGCGTAATATCCACCGCCGGTAAGAAGCCTGTGTCCCTTTGCGTATGCGTATTTATCGATATCTCCGGTCCTTTGCACAAAGCTCCCGCAAAGCACCTGCTGTACGCTTTCGACTATATCCGTAAAACAGGTTGTTCCGAGTATGGCATCCACCTCGGGCAGCTCCTTTTTTATCTCATCGGCATACCTTTGCGCAAGACACCCTGTCACAATGAGACCCTTAAGCTTTTCGTTTTTAAGCTTACCGGCCTGTATTATGGTATTTATGCTTTCTTCCTTTGCGTCACCGATAAAACAGCAGGAATTGATGATTATCACATCAGCCTTGTCCGCCTCATCGGTAAAGGTGCAGCCTGCCTCATCAAGCATTGAAAGCATCTGCTCCGAATCCACGAGATTCTTGTCACATCCCAAGGAAATCAGCATAATGGACGGGGCTTTACCCGTCCACTTTATCCTGCCGTTATTCGTCATCTTCCGTGGTGTTTAAAATCTTAAGCTCGCCGCTGTTTAATTCTTCAACGGCTATCGAAAGCGGCTTCTTATCACCTATGGCCACAAGAGCCTCCGAGCCGTCTATAAGCTGTCTGGCTCTCTTTGACGTAGCAAGTACGATCGAGTACCTGCTGTTAACGATGGGGGTTTCCCCCTCTTCACATTCCGAATTTACTACCTTCATCAGGTCTGAATACGACGGATGCAGCATTTTTCTTCCTCCTATTGCTCTTTTAATTCTTTCTTTAACTCCTCTATAAAACCCGCTTTGTGAGCCGGGGTATAATGCGCAGCCCTTATTATTTCATGAAGCTGCTTTGTACAGATATCCGGATCATCGTTTATCACGATATAATCGTAATCCTCCATACCCTCCGCCTCACCGGCGGCTCTTTTCATTCTTTTTTCTATAACCTCGGGTGTCTCCGTGCCCCTTCCTTCAAGCCTTCTTCTAAGCTCCTTTACACTCGGCGGTGTCACAAAGATCAAAAGCGTATCGGGATATCTTTTCTTGATCTGCATTGCGCCCTGAATCTCTATCTCGAGCACGACATCCTTTCCCTTTTCAAGCATACTGTTTACAAATGACTTCGGTGTCCCGTAATAATTCCCGACATATTCGGCATGCTCTAAAAGCTCGTCGTTTTTGATCATTTCCTCAAATTCATCCCGGGTCTTGAAAAAATAGCTGACACCCTCCTCCTCTCCGGGCCTCGGCTGCCTTGATGTCGCCGATACGGATAGAGCATAGTTATCGTAACTGCTTAAAAGCTTCTTCATAAGGGTTCCCTTTCCGGAACCTGCAAACCCCGAAACGACTGTTAGTATACCACGATTTTCAATATTCTGCATCTGAATTTCTCCCTGACTGTATCTGATAATGTTCAATACGCGCCATAAGTGTCTCGGGTGCAAGCGAGGAAAGAACTATGCTTCCGTTTTCCATCACAATAACGGATTTGGCTTTTCTGCCGTGAGTGCCGTCTATGCAGAACCCCTCCGACTTTGCTTTTTTAACCATCCTCTTTGCCGGCGCCGATTCCGGACCTATTATCGCCGTCATCTTTTCAAGATTTACGATATTCCCGAAGCCGATATTTACAAGACTACTCAATATTCTGTACCTGCTCGCGGATCTTTTCTATAACGGTCTTTAACTCGATCGCCCTGTCCGAAAGTGCCAGATCGTTTGCCTTTGAAAGCGTGGTATTTGCTTCACGGTTCATCTCCTGTGCTATAAAATCAAGCTTTCTTCCGCAGGCTCCGCCCTTTTTAAGACACTGTACCATACTGTCTATATGACTCTTAAGCCTCACTATCTCCTCATCCACGCAGACCTTATCCGCAAAAATGGTGACCTCGGTGATAAGCCTTGCCTCATCAACCTCCGCTCCCGAAGCGGCAAGGATATCATTTATCCTGTCTGTGAGCTTCTTTCTGTACTCCTCCACTATCTGGGGCGAACGCTGCTCGATAAAGGAAACATCCTCTTTCATCCCCTCAAGCTTCCCGATAAGATCGACTTTAAGATTTTCACCCTCCTGAAGCCTTGAGCTTACAAATTTCTCACATGCTCCTCTCACACACATCTCAATGGCATTTAAAAGCTCACTCTCGTCAAGAGGATTCTCCTCCATCACAAGCACATCAGGATATCTGGATAGAGCTGAGATGCGGACATCATTATCCATATTAAACTCAAGAGCCATCTGATTTAAATAATCCATGTACTCATGTGCAAGAGCGCTGTTATATCTGACCTTGTCCTGAGAAACGCTGAAATCCTCGAAACCGACAAAGACATCGACCTTGCCGCGTTCCATATATTCCTTCATGATATTTCTTACGGCTCCGTCAAACGATGCAAGACTCTTGGGCATCTTGATATTAAGCTCTAAATACCGGTGGTTTACAGCCTTGATCTCCACGGAAAATTTTCTGTCATTTTCACTGACTTCGTATCTCCCGAAGCCTGTCATACTCTTTATCATTTTTTAAGCCTTCCGGAATCCGTTTTATTTCCCGTATATGTTACATTATCGCCGTATATCGTCGTCCAGTCGTTTTTCATTGAAACCGGGATCCATCCGAATTCCTCACAGAGATCATACATCTTTCCGGCCTTTTCCTCCTTGCCGTTCTCCCTTTCGGTATCGTCGCAGCAGAGCATGAACGCAAGGCTCCTGTAATCATTGTCCGTGATCACGTATTCTGCCATACTCGAATCTCCGGTGCTGTTTCCGAACGAAAGGACCGGCTGCTGTCCGATCTCCCTTACTATAGCGGAAACCTTGTTCATCTTGAGATCCTTTATTAAAAAGTCTCCTCCGAGCACGACCTCATCATCCTTTGCAAACGTATACTTAAGCCCGTCGGTATCACCCTGTCCGGTGGCTACCACATTCTCATCCGAGCCTATGATCTGTCCCGGAGGCAGGGTAACTACAGAATCCTTAAAGATCCCGCGGACGATGAACCTGTCCGTACCACTTATTATGTAAACCTTAAAATCATTATCCTCAAGATAATCTATTACCTGAAGCATCGGCAGATACCATCCGTCTCCGCGGTTCATTCCCTCATAGCTTATCATGGGCTCTTTCTTAAATTCCTGTATATAGTCGCTGAACTCATCGAGGGTCATGCCCGCAAAGGAAGAGGCTATACACTTGCCGTGATCTGTCTCAAGCCCCTCAAACGACTCTCCGGTCTCATTCTGCGACACGATCTTAAGCGCGGTTTCCTTTTCAAACCTGCTTGCCTTGTCCTTATAATCGGGGTCCTCAAGAACCCTGTGTACGAGCAGCATATAATCAAAATAATTGGGGTCCGTCTCACAGAAGAGCGTACCGTCAAAATCAAACACTGCTATCCTGTCCTCTACGGGAATAAAATCCTCGGAACGCTCATCGGTTATGGCATCCATAAAGGCTGTAAGAGCTACCTTTGTCTCGCTTTCATCGGTCCAGAGGGATAAAACGTCCGTATCCTGGTTTTTATCTTCTTTAACTCCGGCCTTATCTTTATCATCTGCATTTTCTTTGATGTCAGCTTTTTCTTCCGCGTCTTTCTTATCATTGACATCCGCATTGTCATCGATCTCGGCTTTATCCGGCTTTTCCTCATCCTCACCGGCAATTATGCGTATCGCATCAAGTACACGGTCAAGCTCGGTATCCGCATCATAAATATCAAAGCTGATCCTTATAACACCCGGCTTTTCAAAGGGTTCCGGTTTGGATTCCTCCTTACTGTCTTCCATAGAGCCGTAGTAAAGCTTGAACTTGTCATCCGGACTCTTTCTGCTCTCCGTCTCTTCCTTTTCTGTCCCGTTTTTCCTTTCTTCTGCCTCTTCTTTTGCCTCTTCTTTTATTTCTTCTTCGATCTCCGCCTTCGCGTTTCCGGTCTTAACCGGAGCTTTTCCCGACGCTCCGTACACACCGAAAACACTGCCGAAGGTCATGGCAGCACTTAAAACCAAAGTCACAAAATACAGTCTGTTTTTTTTCATGGATTTCCCTCCTGTTTTAGATTATTTATGCAGCTTTTTCACCCGGATATCATATCCTCGTAACATACAACTCCGCCCTTGCCGGCCTGCTTAACCCGGTATAGAGCCTTATCTGCAAGCTCCATCATCCCGATGACATCTCTTACATTTCCCAGAATATTCATATTCACATACCCTATGCTTACCGTGATCGGAACGTTTTCAAATGAGGAAACAGCCTCGATCCTTATGCTCAGCTCCTTTAGTCTCGAAGCTGCTTTTTCTATAGTGCCCGGGATCACTCCCACAAATTCATCCCCACCCCAGCGGCATACCTGATTGTCATAGCGTACCACCGACCGCAGCTGGCTTGCCACGAGCTTAAGCACATCATCACCCGCATTATGCCCTTTTGTATCATTTACCTGCTTAAAGTCATCCACATCCATTATAAAAAGAACCGCCTCGGCATAATCCTTCTTGCCGTAGTTCTTATTCCACCAGTTCATAAAGTCTTCCCTGCCGCAAAGTCCGGTCAGTGCATCCCTTGATGCTTCCTGCAGGTCACGCCACATCCTGATACGGCCCGCGGTACAGGCATATACCAACACTGCCGAATTTGAGCCTTCGCCAGCGCTTCCCGCCGGGATCACCAGCTCGTCGCCATCCTTTAATATGATCTTGGTTCCCGGCTCTAATTTTTCTCCTTTATATGAGACTCCGTTGGTCGTCTTAAGAGCAGTATAGCTGACTTCTTCTCCGACAGTCTGGAATATCCCGTGATTTCTCGATACAAATCTGCCGTAGATGGGAATATCCGGAAGTATACTGTCTACAGGGCGTCCAAGATTCTGATAGCCCTGAAGTCTGTACTCCGAAATGGTATGATCCTGGCATACAAACAGTGTTGGCCGGATGTTCTGTTTTGAATCCGGCTTATTATCATTATTGAATATGATCTCCGTCTCGTTGTTAACCATTAATTATACAACTCCATTTTGCGCTTTTCTCATACGATGTATACACATACATTTTGATGATACCATATATTGATGTCAGGGTCAAAAGTACCTTTTGACCCTGACTGATGTCACGAATTGCTCCGTTTCTTCGAAACTCCCGCAATTCATTTCAGCGCATCCAGCATTATCCTAAGATAGCTTTCGGTCTGTCCGTCATCATAGAAGAGATCCTCATGGGTATGCTCGGGAAAATCTATGACCGTCAGGTTTGATGCATGACGTGCGATCACCTCGAGATTATTTTTATTTTTCCCCATTTCATCCTCAGGAATCTTAAGGGCATTCAGCTGTATGACTTTTCCGTCATACTCAGGTGCTTCACTGACTGTACTGTTGAATTTTCCCACCATGTTCGTTTTTCTTATGATCTCATTAAGCGTTATCTGTCTTCCCCAAAGCTCATAAAAATTATCGGGGAAATCCGCGGCCGTCATTTCCTTCCTGCGCTCCTTTGAGAGGACATCGGCAAAATCCGCATCTCCCATAAGCACGAAAGGCTTTTCGGTATGCTTTTTTGCCCATGAAGCGGCAAGGGTATACGCCACATAGCCGCCCCACGAAAATCCCATTAAACCGTCTATTTTTTTGCAGCCCTCCGGCAGATGGTTTTCAAGGATATTAAGGTACATATCGTTAAGCTCCGCATAGTCCGCATCCTTAAAAAGCTGGTCGTAATGACAGTCAGTCTGCTCGATGATAAATATATTGAAGGCTTTGGCAAAAACCTTAAGCATCTGTAAGGTTCTTGCTGCCGGTGCGACTCCGTACACAAACACAAGCATGGGCTTATCCTTGTCATATTCGGCATAATTCCAGAATACTCTCCTGTTCCCCTCTATGAGCCCCCTTATATTCCCGTACCGCATCACATCCGTTACACGGAATTTAAGACCATACTCCAGTGTGTTTATTTCAGACACGAATTTCATATCGCTTATGGAAGTCATACCGAGCCGGAACAGATCATCCGTAACCCCGAATTCGATACCGGGGAGTATTTTCCTTGCCACCTCAAGCATATGTGCTTCAAGCGCCGTGGCAGGAGGCTCATTTATGATGTCCATATCTATATCGGGGATCGGCATATGCCGCCTGTCTATCTTTCCGTTGGGAAGCCTCGGCATCTTATCAAGCTTCATATAAAATTCGGGCTTCATAAAATCCGGAAGCCGTGAGTCATCCATGTACTCCCTCAGCCTGCTCTCATCGGCCACTGCTCCGTCCTTTACCGTATAATAAAAAACCAGATGCCTGCCCGGGCCGACTTCTGATACGGATGCCACGGCATCCTCGATCCCTTCATATTTGCTGCCCACCGTTTCTATCTCACCAAGCTCGATCCTGTAGCCGCGCAGCTTTACCTGATTTCCTATACGACCCATATATTCTATCAGTCCGTCCTCATTATACCTTGCAAGATCTCCCGTATGATACATTCTCTGTCCGGGGATATAAGGGCAATCCGTAAAAGCCTTTGCATTAAGCTCGTCGCGGTTATGATAGCCGATGGCCACCTGAGGGCCGATAACGCAAAGCTCTCCCGACACTCCCGGAGGGAGCAGCTTTGAATGTCTGTCAAGTATCAGGCAGCACATGTTGGGCATAGGCCTTCCTATCGGAACCTTATCGTAATGTACTCCCGTTTCGAGATCAAACCATGTGCAGTCATCGGTACATTCGGTCGGACCGTACTCGTTTACTATCTGCATGGAGGGTATGCCGGTGATGTCGTATAATACCTCTCCACCGGCAATGATGTAACGCATCGGGAGCTCGTACTGCGTCATGAGCACCCTTGCCACCGTAGTCGTAAAGCCGCCACCGGTAATATTATTCTCTCTTATGAAGCCGACTATCTCATCGGAATCCCTTCTCTTATCCTCTCCCAGGATAAAAACCGATGCCCCTGATATGAGCGTCGGATAATAATCCTCTATATGTGCGTCAAAAGAAAAGGTCCTGTGCCCTATGATACGGTCGTCGCTTCTGATCCCGGCAAGAGTGCTTTTTGAAAGAGAATAGGTTATGAGCGCGCTCTGGGCGATCATCACACCCTTGGGATATCCGGTAGAGCCGGAGGTATATATCATATATGCCTTATCCTCGGGCTTTGCCCCGGGGATCTGTAAGGATGAATCATCCCCGTCTTTGTTTTCCACGTATAATGCCTCGTTTATCTCCTTCATGGTAAGCATTATTTGAGCACCGGAATCCCCGATCATAAAATCCACGCGTTCCTTTGGGTATGCCGGATCTACCGGGACATATGCACAGCCTGCCTTATGTATGCCTGCTGTGGCAGCCACGAATTCCTTTACCCTGTCGGGTATCAGAATGATAAAATCCCCTTCCTTTGCACCTCTTTTTAACAGATACAGAGCCATTTTATCCGAAGCCTCATCAAGCTCCTTATATGTATAGGTGCCGTTATCGGCGCTGACAGCCAGCGCATCGGGGGTTTTTAACACCCATTCCTTAAAAAGATCGAGCCACGTACTGCTTTTATCGTATTTAAGCTCAGGGCCCGTTGATAATTTAAGTATGCCGTCTATATCCTCTTTACTTACCTTATCCAGACTTTTGAGCGTTTTTTCGGGATCTGCGGCTGTCTGTCCGATAAGGTTAAGATACATCTTAAATATCGTATCAACCTTGAAGGCAGTATTATGTCCGTTATCATATTCAACCGATATATTTAAGCTTCCGTCTTTTTCATCGTAAATGACAGGCTTAAGCTCCTTGAAATGTTCTTCATCGGTATCGTAAAAGCCCTCAGGCTCCTTATCGGTGATCACGGTCTTTTTTAACATATCCGTCACCGTATCCACATCCGAAAAGGTAACAGAAGCATACCTTTTTTTGTCTTCATATATTATACACGCAGATGCTTCATCATTATTTTCATATATGCTCTCCGTAAGTGCCCATATAAGCAGCAGGACATCTTCGGGCGTGCTGTCTGTAAAAGACTGTCTTATCTTTTTTACGGTATCTGCCGATACTCTTTTAGATATTGTATTCATCATCAGTTTATTATCCTACCTTTGAAAACTCTATGATCTCTGCCTCTTCTGCTTCAAGAAAAAGCTCGCTGAATTTCTTTTCAGCCTCTTCATTTCCGTCCCCGGATACCTTTCCGTTTACACTGAATTTATAGGTCTCACTTCCGTCCTCACTAAACTCCACTTCTGCCTCTTCCGCAACAAAAAGCTTTCCGTCCTCACAGGTGTATTTGCACATTCCGTGCCCTCTTCCCACATAGAGTATATCGTCCTTTACCGCAAGCGGATAAGCCGTGCCGCCGCACTGTACAAAGCCGAGCGACTCCGGCTTGCCGTCATTATAATAAAAGATCTCCGCATCGATGGCTGCTTCCTTTCCTCCGTCCGAATAGGTGCCCGTCGATACCAGAAGCACATCCGTATCGCCTATCTTTGTATTGGCATAGCCGAAGCCGGACCCGAGCCTGTTGACGATATCCGTAAAGGTATCACAGCCTGTGATATCTATATGCTCTTTATGGGAATCGTCAAGCTCCCCCTCTTCATTCTCCTTTTCCGCGGTTTTTTCTTCAGCTTTTTCCTCTTCGCTCTTACTTTCTTCCTCTGTGCTTTCAGCCGGATTTTCCTGTGCCGCCTGAGGCTCATTTCCTGTACAGCCGCCAAACAAGGCCGCACTCATTACACCGGCAAGTATCAAAACCAATGATCTTTTCATAATTTTTTATCTCCTTTTTTATAATGTTCAAAAAGTCATCACGCTTATCGTTCAAAAACCAGCTGCAGAATTTCCTTAAAGCTCTTTATCCCTATCAGAAATGTACCGTTCAGGCTGCCGAAGGATTTCTTATTATCTCCCTTTATCACTATCGTCGCCTTTCCTCTTTCACGGTTATTATAGTAGCTTACACTGTATGCATCTTTCGGCACGATCTCATAAGAAGAGTCTTTTTTGATCTTTACATCAAAAGCGGGTTCTACTTCTTTTCCCGTGTATTCCGCCCTCCTCAGCAAACTGTTTGAGCTCTGTGCGTATATCCTTGCTTCTGTCAGATTATAAGCCCTTTCGGGCAATTTTACCACCTTAAAGGTACTCCCGGAAGTATCCGCGGAAAAAACATTCTTTCCCGTGGCCTTCACCGTTATCACAGCCGGAAGCTCGTTTTCATTAAAAGTAAGACTCTTGCCGGTCACATCCTCCGTACCCATATAGTATTTAACCGTATATGATGACGGATCAACGAGTCTGCCGTTTAAGGTCACAAATACAGAGCTCTTTATTTTGCCGGGCTTTAAGTATACCACATCACAGGCTGATACCACAGCATTTGAAAAAGGTGCCGCGCTTATGGTAAATTCATCTCTGGCGCTCCTTCTGCCTTTATAATTACCGGTAAAGCTGACGATATATTTCGCATGCTGAGTAGGCTTTTTATTTCCGCTGTATCTTACCGTATAATCCTTACCTTCGACAAGTTCGGTCCCGTCCTTTTTCGTAACCGTAAGCCCGGGCATTGCAGGTCCCGCATCACAGTATATTTCACCCTTTTCTTTAAGAGAAATATTTTTTAATTCAAAGGTACTATCCGGTTTTATCTTAAAGCTCTTTGTGATCTTTCCGAAATAGTTTCCCTTGCCCCTGACTGTAACATAAGCATTTCCTGCATTTATATTATTACTGTAGCTTATCGAATAGTCCCTGTCAGACTTAAGCACATTCCCTTTGCCGTCCTTTACGGTCAGCTCGCTTTCCGTAAGTGTCTGTGCCTTTCCGCTGTATATTTTTGCTTTTACCGTCTTAACTGCAGCCGAGATCTTATAAGCCTTCATCTCCTCCTTTGTCTTTCCGGTAACGGGGATATTCTTTATCTCACCTGTAAAGTTTCCTTTTCCTTTTACGGTAACGAAGCTGTCTTTTCCGGCTACAGGCTTTTTCGGATCGAGCTCAAAATCCCTTGATGTAAGCACCAGATCACCGTAGTTTACGACGACCTTTGCAGTCTTTCCGTTTTCTGCGATCACCGGATCTATCTCTATATCAGCCGATGCAGCTCCGGTACCGTCATCAAGCCGCTTCGCCCTTACTGCAAAATAAAGCGTCTTGCTGCCTTTAAAATCACCCTTCAGCATTACAGTTGCTTTTGCCGGATTGTTTGCATTTGTAACCTTAAGATTATTCGAGTAGCTCAGCTTATAATCCGTTCCTTCCGTAAGTATCCTGCTGCCGAAGGTAACGCGGACTGCCGGCATCAATTTTTTACCTGTATATACACAGTAATTTTCCCCGTCAAAGCTTACGAGCTGTCCGTCATCCGGATCGTTTGAAAAGCTTACCGCAAGCTCCTCGTCACCCAGTGCCTTCCATTTGGCGTAGAGTGTGATGTTGTCGTTAACAGGTGATGGAAAGTCATAAGCGTTGATACATCTCTCTTCCTTATACCATCCGTCAAACTGATATCCCGCAGCAAGGGGATTTGCCGGTTTAGCGACGGTTTTCCCTTTTTTAGTGAGCACATCATCGGGCGCTATCTTTCCGTGACCGTTAAGATAGAAGTGAACCATACAAAGGTCTGTCCTTGCTTCGTCCGAAATGGTAAATTCAAGTTTTCTTTCACCCTTATAGCTGTTGATTCCGGTCACATAGGCTATTGCGTTTCCGCTTGCGGTATTATCAACATAGGAGACAACAAAGTCCGTATTTTCCCTGAGAAAAGCATTTCCGTCCTTTACATGGACCATGGGAGTCAGCGGCTCTCCGGTATATTTTACAACATAACTATCAAGATATGCCTCAAGCCCGTTTATGTCCTTTCCGGTCTCATTGGTCATGCCGTTTAAGCTTACCGACTCGATCCTTACATTACGGAGGTCGAGCTTTGTACCGTCAAACTTAATGTCTGCGCTGTCTGCAGCACCGGTTCCGGTTCCTGAAAGCTCTGCTGCATTTCCACTCGCCCCGGACATTATTATCGAGAAGGTTTCTCCCGATTTCAGCGGGATATTGATGCTCGTTTGTCCGTTTTCTTCTCCTTCTCCCAGCGAAAAATCAGCCTTTGCAGCCTGCGTCTTAACCTCCATCATATCCTGTCCGTCCACAGCCTTAAACGAAAGCCCGCCGCTGCTGCTTTCGACGCTTCTGTTCCCGATGGCGCTGGTATAGATGGCGTTCCGATTTTTTCTGCCATTCTCCCCGCTTCTAAAGATATTTACCGCCTTCTGTTCAAAAGCCCTGTCCTGCTCACCCTCAGGGATGATAACATTGCTGCCGTTTACGGCTGCTATCTGCTTACCGTCTGAATCCTTTACCGTATAGCTTGAATTATCGACGATCATCGCGCGGCACCTCATACGGCAGCGCATTCTACATCTCATTCTGCATCTCATGCGGCAGCGCATCCTGCAGCGCATTCTGCAACGCATACGGCAGCGCATTCTGCAACGCATATTGGCCTGTTTAATCTCATCACTGCCATCATCCGGCCAAAGCTCCATCAGCTTATTTTCGTAGCCCTCCGTGTCACTTGCACAATCGCTGAAATTATCTTCATAATCAGCACCGTATTTATCGGCAAACATCATTCTGCAGCGCATACGGCAGCGCATATTGGTCTGCTGTATCTCCTCTGTGCCTTCTTCTGAAGGGTAAAGTGTTTTAATGGCAGACTCAAATCCCGAAGGGTCTGCCTTATATGTTTCATAAAGCTCATCTGCTTTTTTGTCAGCAAAGGCCATACGACAGCGCATTCTGCAGCGCATATTGGCTGTTTTTATTTCATCGCTTTCAATATCAGAATCTTTCCAAAGATTACCTATATAAGAATTAAAAGCAACTATATCATTATTATTCTTGTAAAAAACAGTTGCCTTATTCTCAGCATACATCAGACGGCAACGCATACGACAGCGCATATTGGTTTCTTTAATCTCATCGTTGCCCGTATCAGGCCACATATTATTTATAAGCCGTTCAAGATTTCCTGTATCTTCCGATGAAAATGTTGATTCAATTTCACTTTCGTTTTGAATCAGTCTGCACCTCATCCGGCAGCGCATACGGCATCGCATGCGGCATCGCATATTGGTCCGTTTAATCTCATCGCTGCACTGATCCGGCCATAACTTCTCTAATTCATTCTCAAATGATATTTCATTATCCGATACACTTATATCATACTCTTCACTGAGTTTTTTTGACTGCTCCTCATAATACATTATGCGGCAGCGCATACGGCAACGCATGCTTGTCTCATCCGTCCCCGGCCATCTTGAATTCAGGGCTTTTTCATAATCCTCATAGGAGCTTCCCTGATTTTCGATATAAAATCCGACCTCTTCCTCAGTCACATCCTCAAGGTCCTCGTCAAACATATCAAGCTGATCCGTATAGCTCTCCCACTCCTCCTTTTTTGACCATGAATCTGTGTAGATATAGTCATCAAGAGCCGACCAGTCTTTATTTTCAGGTCCTAAGATTTCCATAAGCTTTTGAGACCAATCTTCCACATCATAATTACCCCCGTCCTTCCAGACAGCAGTAAAAACATCCGCCGGAATATAGGTTAATACGCAGTCCTTTCCGTCAGTGGGATCTGTTCCCCAGTGGATATCATTGCTTATGTCATAGTGCCATCCCGTACAGGTTCCGTCCGGCTCCGTCCTTAACAGTATCTTACGATCCTCTAAAGGCCAGTTGCTGTCATAAATGTGAATTGCAACAGGCTTGGCTTCCGAACCCCCATATGCGGCTTCATAAGTGCCATAGTCCCATTCCACATCATATCCTAAGACAGCATGACCTCCCTCAGGTCCGAACATTCCTATGATAACAGGCTGTGGGATTTCGATAGTTCCTGCGATCGCCTGCACTATCTCTTCGGGCATGGCATCTAAGGAATAGCAGAACTGTACCCTGTCATCGTACTGTGATATCTGCATGGCTTCGATAAACTTCCTTAAATCAGTCCTCAACTGCTCTTCTGTATCATCCGACGTATCCGTATCCACGGGATATACAAGTTCAAGATCTTTGGGTGATGA
>JAGBOJ010000019.1 GCA_017633935.1 Lachnospiraceae bacterium
AAGGAGCTCAGCTCATCGCTTGCCGCCATGGATGCCTGCTCGATCTCAAGCTGTACGCTTTTGGAGCTGTCCGCGGAACTGATGATATCATCAAATGTCGCATAGGTCTGGTCAGCCTCCTCCAGACTTTTATCGATCGCCTCTATTGAGCTGTTCACGCTTGCCGTAAGCTTTTCGGACTCATCACCGGCCTCTTCTATCGATTTATGCACCTGCCCTATAAGATCGTTTATCTCTCTTGAAAGCTTTCCCACTTCCTCTGCGACTACGGCAAAGCCCTTTCCTGCCTCTCCCGCTCTTGCGGCCTCTATGGATGCATTGAGCGCAAGGAGATTTGTCTGTGAAGCGATCCCTACTATCTGCTCCATATATTTTGAGATCTGGTCTACCGCAGCCTTGAAATTTTCAAATCCGGTCTGCATATCGGCAAACCGTTCCTTCACATTTAAGGAATTCTCCTTAAGCTCGCCTACCTTATCCTGCGCATGCCCGACATTTTTAACTATCTCGCTGCGCACTCCCTCGTACTTGGAGGCGGAATCGTTCACACCTGCAAACACGCGGTCAAAATCCGCCAGCTCTTCCTTAAGGGCGTCATTTTTCTTCATAACCTTGTCAAACGCCTCTTCGACTCCGTTAAGCTGTGTCAGGGAATCCACTTCATTTGTGATAAGGTTCTTTTCATGCTTGGATATCGCATCCACAAGATACTGTACGGCATGGAGCTTTTCAGCGCGGTCATCCTTCTGATTTAAGCTGCTATCTGCTAAAACTGCCGCTTCCTTTTTATTTCTTCCGAACATCTGCTCCTCCTCCTATTCAAATACGACACAGGTCATGGTCTGATTAACAAACTGCGAATTAAAATGCTCGCCGTACCCGACTACTCCGCAATGACTTCCGAGATTCCCCATCTTAGAAAGATACGGCTTCATATAACCCTTATCGGTAAACAGCAGATGCCTGAAAGCGCAGTTTACCGAGAAGATACCCGATATCCTGCTGAAGTCGGAATGAATCCTGTCTATGGTCTGATCCACTATCTCATCAAAATCCCTTGCTTCAAGAAGGGTAAGGATATCGGAATCGTTTACCTGCCTGTAGCAGCAGAGTCCGGTTCCCTTTACCTCTTTTATGGATATTATGCAGATATCATCGCCTATGACCTTTCCGAAGGGATTTACAAAGGTCTGCGTGCCGATCTGTGACTCGCTTATACCAAGGATATCCATATACACCTGCTTTGCGCTGCGTCCGTTAAGCTCTCCGATGTAGTAATTTGAACGGTCGGTCTTTGAAGCGATAAGCCGCACTCCCTCCATGGGGGTGTAGATATTTTCCTTATAAACCTTTACCTTTCCGCGTCCGTTCTGTATCAGGGCATATGCCATACCGTCCGGATAAACCTTTCCGTTTGCGGATACCTTTCCGGCATCTCCCGTGCCTCCCATAAGCTGTATCCCGTGCTTTTGCAGTACGGGGCTTATCGTTGTAAGCACCCCCGCGTCATTTCCCGAGCAAAGATCGATCACAACCGTATTATCCCGTCCCGGCCTTATGCTTTCGATATCCTTTTCAAGCCTGTCAATATGTCTTGCCGGCATATTGGATACATTTTCGAGTATGTTTGTCTTTACCGTGATCCCGTCGCTGAACATGGCAACGGAAACTCCCTTTTGAGCGACCTCCCTGCCATACCCCATGGCGATACAACCTATGCTGGGAACTCCCGGATAAAGCTGCTCAAGCTTTTCAACATTGGCCTCAAATTTGTCCGCAGGACTCATGAGAATGATAAGCGACGGCTTTCCTGCCCCTTTTAAAGCCTCCTCAAGTGAACCCTTATCACTTGTCCCGTATTGAATCTTCATAACGGTTCTCCTTTCCTTTCAGATACCTTCTCTGTTATATATATTTTTTTGTTAAAGCTTCTATCATAACCCCCGCCGATGTCGCTTCGGTCAGCTTATCAAAAAGATTTACGGCTTCATCCGCCTTTACCGAACATATATAGCTGACCCTGTCCGTATATTCGGTATTTTCCTTTACGCATCCCGCATTTTCCAGAATATAGTCTACCTTTCCGGTAAGCGGATAGTCAAATGAAATCTTAAATATCTGCTTAAAGGCCACCTCCGCGATCACTGCATTTTCCACCGCCGCCTTTGCCGCATCGGTATAGGCCCTTACAAGCCCTCCCGTACCCAGCAGCACTCCGCCGAAATATCTTGTCACAACACAGATCACATTTTTTAATCCCGCCCCGTTTATCACGGAAAGTATCGGCTGCCCCGCGGTGCCCGAAGGCTCTCCGTCGTCACTGCTGTGAACCGTATCCTGACTGCTCTCATCCTCGTCGGCAATTATATATGCGCTGCAGTGATGCTTGGCATCGTAATATTTTTTTTGTACGGTATTCAAAAAGCGCAGTGCCTCCTCTTCGCTGTTTACCGGATACACTGCTGCTATAAATTTCGAACGCTTAACCTCTATGACAGCATCTCCGCCGTTTTTTACGATATTATATGAGCTCATCCAAAATAAGATATTATCACACCGACCGTATTCTTACAATAATCGTCCTAAAGGATAAGCTCCATCTGATATTCCTTCACCTTCATGCCGGACCTTTTGTAAAATTCGATGGCACTGTCGTTTCCTTCCCAGACGTTAAGCGTAACCTCATAGCAGCCGAGTCTTTTCGCCTCATCCTTTACAAATTCAAAAAGCTCTCTTCCCACATGCTTTCCCCTGCAGGATGAATCCACGCAGAGATCATCTATGAAAAGGCTCGTAAAGGGTATCATATTCGTCGAAAACGGCTGCTTTTTTATCATACAGAATGCATAACCGATACACTCATCGTTATCATCCGTTGCCACGAAAACCGGCCTGCTGTCATCGGAAAGGATCTCCTTTAACTCATCAGCCGTATACTTCGTCGTTTCCGGTATAAAAATGTCCGGTCTTATTAAAGCATGTATTTCAAGAACCTGCCCAAGCAGCCTGATCATCCTCGGAATATCCCTGTTTTCCGCCCTTCTTATCATAAGCCCCCCTCTTCAGGATTCTTTAATCCTTTTTATCCTGTGTCTTTATCCCGTAGCTTATCGCACCCTTCGGGCACACACTCCCGCACATGGCGCACATAAGACACGGCTTTCCCCAGTCGGGTCTGCCGTTTATCATCTTAATGTGCCCCGACGGGCATTTATCGGCACAGATGCCGCAGCCGTCACAGTCTTCCGTGGCATAGAAGTTCTCCGACATCCCCGGCATCTTTATCTTTTTTTTCGGATTAAAAAAATCTTTAATGATATTGCTCATTATACGCCCTGTCAACCGCTTCCTTCATTGATCTGACATAATCATATACATACCTTTTGCTGTCTCTTTTATGCTCCGCTATGATTCGCACGATCGCCGAGCCTACTATCGCACCGTCCGAAAGCTTTGCCATCTCATAAGCCTGCGCAGGCGTTGAGATTCCGAAGCCCACCGCACAGGGTATATCGGTAACCTCCTTAGCCAGAGCGATCATTGCTCCGACATCCGTGGTTATCTCACTTCTTACCCCGGTCACACCGAGTGAAGAAACACAGTACAAAAACCCTTCTGCATCAGAGGCTATCTCCCTTATCCTGTCCTTTGAGGTCGGCGCTATCATTGATACAAGCTCGATGCCGTGTTCCCTGCAGCTTCCTGCTATCTCATCCTTTTCCTCATACGGAACATCGGGTACTATTATACCACAGATACCCGCTTTCACACACCTGTCAAGGAATTTATCCGTACCGTATGAAAAAACCGGATTTATATAAGTCATAAAGACAAGCGGTATCCTCATCTCACCTTTAAGCGATCCGACCATATCAAACAGCCTGTCTGTCGTAAAGCCCGCATCAAGAGCCCTTTCATCGGCCTCCTGTATCACGGGTCCCTCGGCTAACGGGTCCGAAAACGGAACCCCTATTTCTATAAGGTCGGCACCCGCATCCTGCATTGCGATTATCAGCTCTTTAGTGGTATCAAGATCGGGATCGCCTCCCGTGATAAAAGGTATGAACGCCTTTTTGCCGTTAAAAGCATCAGCTATCTTAGTCATGCAGATCCCTCCCTCTGTATCTCGCGATCGCGGCTACATCCTTATCTCCTCTTCCCGAGATATTGACTACGATGATCTTATCCTTATCCATCGAGGGCGCAAGCTTCATTGCATAAGCCACGGCATGGGCGCTTTCAATGGCAGGTATGATGCCCTCCTTTGCCGAAAGATACTCAAATGCCCTGACCGCCTCCTCGTCGGTGACCGGTACATACTCAGCCCTGCCCGATCTGTAAAGCTCTGCATGCTCCGGCCCTATCCCCGGATAATCAAGCCCTGCGGAGATGGAATATACCGGCGCTATCTGCCCGAATTCATCCTGACAGAAAAGAGATTTCATCCCGTGAAAGATCCCCTCCCTGCCTGTCGCTATGGTCGCGGCAGTCCTCGGGGTATCCGCCCCCTCTCCGGCTGCCTCGCAGCCGATGAGCCGCACCTCCTTATCACCGATAAAATCATAAAAGGCACCCATTGCATTTGAACCGCCTCCGACGCAGGCTATGACCGCATCGGGAAGTCTGCCCTCTGCCTTCTTCATCTGCTCCTTTATTTCAATACCGATGATCTTCTGGAAATCCCTTACCATCTCCGGGAACGGATGGGGTCCCATAACGGAGCCTATGCAGTAATGGGTATCCTCGATCCTTTTGGTCCACTCACGCATTGTCTCGTTTACCGCATCCTTAAGGCTTTTCGTCCCCGAATCCACCGGGTGTACCTTTGCCCCTAAAAGCTCCATCCTGTAGACATTTAATGCCTGCCTTTGTGTATCAAGCTCTCCCATAAAGACCTCGCACTCCATGCCTAAGAGTGCGCAGACGGTTGCAGTGGCGACGCCGTGCTGACCCGCGCCGGTCTCGGCGATTATCCTCTTTTTGCCCATCTTTTTTGCAAGCAGGATCTGGCCGAGGCAGTTGTTTATCTTATGGGAGCCGGTATGGTTTAAGTCCTCTCTTTTTAAATATATCTTTGCCCCCTTAAGATCCTCTGTCATATGCTCCGCATAGGTGAGCATACTCGGGCGTCCGGCATAGTCCCTGTATAATGCCTTAAGCTCCTCCTTGAAGCCTTCGTCGTTTTTATAATGCTCATAGGCCTCCTCTAATTCCATCACAGCATTCATAAGCGTTTCCGTGATGTACTGTCCTCCGTACGGCCCAAATCTTCCTTTTTTTTCCATATTGAGACTCCTTGCTTTATCATTATCCCGTGATACAGATTTATGTGTTATGTAAACCCAACTCCTTTTAACCGACAGCTTCAGCTTTCCGGTTCCTCACCATTAAGTCTCTTAAGCATCCCTGCCTTATCCTTTGCCCTCATAAGCGTTTCCCCGATAAGCACAGCATCCACGCCGTAATCCTTTAAAGCCTTTATATCCTCATTGGTCTTTATACCGCTTTCTGCCACAAACAGTATTTCCTTCGGAACCAGCTTTCTTAATCTTTTGCTGTTATTTATGTCAACCTTAAAATCCTTAAGATCACGGTTATTGACTCCTATTATCCTTGCACCGCACTGCACGCATCTTTTTATCTCCTCTTCATCATGCGCCTCGAATATCGCCGACAGCTTAAGGTCATCTGCCAGCTTAAGATAGCTTTTCATCTGTGCGTCCTCAAGGATAGCCGCAATAAGGAGCACAGCATCCGCACCGTTTACCGCCGCCTCCGTCACCATATATTCATCACAGGTAAAATCCTTTCTGAGAAGCGGTATCTTAACCTCATCCCTTATGCTTCTCAGATACGCGATATCTCCCTTGAAATATTCCGGCTCGGTTAAAACCGAAATGCAGGATGCACCGGCTGCCTCATATTCCCTTGCGATATCAATGTAAGGAAAATCCTCTGCAATGATCCCCTTTGAGGGGGAGGCCTTTTTTACCTCGCAGATATATGACATCCCCGGCTTTTTCAGCTCATTTTCAAAAGAAAAATCCGGTCTTTGAGGTCTTTTTTCAAGCTCTGCTTCAAGCAGGGCCATCGGCTTTATCTCTTTGCTTTTTTCCACCCTTCTTAAAGTGGATGCCTTAAGCTCGTCAAGTATCATAGCTGCGATACCCTCACCGTTTCCTCAAGAGTTTTATATGCCAGGCCATCATCTATAAGGCTTGCGGCAAGGTCGATCCCCTCCTGTATCGAGCCTGTCCTTTTATATACATAAAAGCCCGCTCCGGCATTCATAAGTACCGCATTTCTCTTGGTTCCGGTGATGCTTCCGTTTAATATGCCCTTTGTGATCTCTGCGTTCTCTTCGGGTGTGCCTCCGGCGATCTCATCCTTTGTCCCTCTCTTTAATCCGAAATCCTCCGGACAGATCTCGCTCGTCCTGTAATAGCCCTCCTTTAATTCGCATACAAGTGTCGAATCCGAGGGTGATATCTCATCAAGCTTGTCGTTCCCGTATACCACGAGCGCATTCTTTACGCCCATCTTATCGAGCACCTTTGCCACGGGCTCTGCCAGATAAGCATCATATACCCCGAGAAGATAACATTCGGGCTTTGCCGGATTTGTAAGGGGTCCGAGTATATTGAACACTGTCCTGAAGCCCAGCTCCCTCCTTACTGCTCCCACATATTTCATTGATGAGTGATATTTCTGGGCAAACATAAAGCAGAAGCCCGGTCCGTTTAAGAGCTCTAAGCACTTTTCGGGGCTCTGGTCTATGTTTATCCCGAGCGCCTCAAGGCAGTCCGCGGTGCCGGATTTTGAGGATGCCGCACGGTTTCCGTGCTTTGATACCTTTACTCCCCCCGAAGCAAGTACTATTGCAGCCGTAGTGGAGATATTAAAGCTTCCTGCCTTGTCTCCTCCGGTGCCGACTATCTCCATCGTTTTGATCCCCTCGTGAGGCACCGGTATCGCATGGTTCCTCATTGCCTCCGCACATCCCTTGATCTCGTCAATGGTTTCCGCCTTTGTGCTCTTTGTTGAGAGTGCGGCAAGAAACGCTGCATTCTGGGTCTGTGTGGTCTCACCGTTCATTATCTCATTCATAACGGTGAATGCCTCATCGTAAGTAAGGTCCTCCTTCCTTACGATCTTTTCGATCGCTTCCTTGATCATTTTGATAACCTCCTTATATTAAAAAATTACCTGACTCCAAAAAAAGTCCCACATATCCGTTTTAAGCGGATATGTGGGACAGATATACTACCTGCGGTGCCACCCACCTTGACGCTTTAAGCGCCCTGCTCATCATTGTACGGATGAATCATCATCTTATACAACGTCCTTTTTTAACGGAGCGACATCTCCGTCGGGCATTTCCTCCCGCCTTCTGCCTGACAGATAAAGCCCTCTTAAATATCTTTCATTTTTCTTTCATTTACCCTCAGGCTTTCTCCCGGCACGATCCCGGTCCATTCGGTAAAACGGCTCCCGCAGCTTTTCCTGCGTTCCTTACCGTACCCAACTCCTGCATGCCTTGCACCACCCGGCACCTCTCTCGGCTTCTTTCCCTTCGCTATGATCCGCCGCATTACATTGAGCCCTACTTATCCGTGATCTTTAAGTTTGACCGTATTTAATTATGAAAAATAATATCCCAGTATTATGATCTTGTCAATAAAATAATTTATCCTATTTCTTAACCCACTTCATCTTTCCCTTTACTATATTGAAGTTAAGGGCTTTGCTTCCGAAATAGATGCCGTTGCCTTCCTTGGCGTTTATTATCACTGTGGCTCTTCCGGCCTTTAAGTTATTTGAATAGCTTACGGTGTAGTCCTTACCCGCTTCGAGCTTCTTCTTTGCCGTGTCCTTTACGTTCTTTCCCATGTAGACATAAAGCTCATAGTCTTCAAATTCACCTTCTCCGATCACCACAGCCTTTCCGGTGAAGTTAAGCCTTGATACCCTCTTAAAGCTATCGTCTCCCTTCTTTCTTATAAGGAGCTTTGCCTTTGAGAGGTTCTGTACGGGATTTACTCTCGTGATGGTGTAGCTTACCGTCGGTCCTTCACCTTCATAATTCTTCTTATTTGCGGTGATTGACACATCCACCTTAACAGAAGACCCCACAGCCATTCCCTCGGGAAGCTTCGTCTTATTGTCGATCACATTTCCGCTCACCTTATAGGTCACGGTGTATTCATTTTTATTTAGCTTCACTCCGCCGTAATCGACTACCGGCACTGACAGGAGATATTTACCCTTATCCCTTGTCTATCCTTAAGCCTTCCGTATCAGGCACTTTTCCCCTTCAAAGGCAAAGCCGTACTTAAGGATGTTTTCTGCAGGGATGCCTCTTTGCAGGAGGTCTGTTTCGTACTTCTTTTCTTCTATCTGCTTAAGAGCGTTTGATGCGGTATCCTCAAGGGTTTTCTCCTCATCATAGGTATCAAATACCTTAAATTCCATTATAACCGCAGGATCATTTATATCCTTTGGCTCCATTACCACATCATATCTTCCGTAACCACTCTCTCTATTAGACTTAACCACATAATCCTTGGCCCTATCCACGATAAGCCCCAGAACAAAGCCGTGATAGAAGCGCTCGGGCTCCTTTCTCCCCGACGGTCTGTTTCCGGTATCAAAATAGCTGAAGGTGTTAAGTGCCACATCGTTCATATACAGATTCATTTCTCGGACGTTGCCCTTAAACATGGCTGAGACAAATTTACTTAACAATCTGTTCTTTTGAAACCAGCCTCGTATCATTTTGGAAAACATCTGCTTTACTTCATAGTTGGTAAGCTTAAGCCGGTAGACCGGTGTATCGTTGGTATGTTCCCTTATGATCCCTGCTACCTTAAGATAACCGGACGCAACCAAAAGACTCCAGATGGCATTATCATCCTCATTCAACTGATTATATACTATCTGTTCATCTATCTCTTTTTCTATGACCCCGCCATCCAACAACTTTTCAAAATCAGTCTTTATATCCGTATCACTCTCTCTTATGAGCTTTCCCACAAGTCCGTTGCCACTGGTATTTGCCCAGTGAGTATCGAATTTTCTCTCATCAAGATACATGGTCACCGACCACGGATTGTAGATATCCGTCACCTTCCCGAAGGTAAAGCCGTCATACCAGAACTTTACATTTTCCTTCTCTTCCTCCGGAATCCCCTGATCATCCATAGCCTTAAATACTTCTTCCTCCGTAAATCCGAAACAAGTCGCATATCTGTCAGAGGTCGTAGTTACTACTGCAAGATTATTAAGATCGGAAAATATAGACTCCTTACTGACTCTGGTGATCCCGGTCATAACACCCCTTGCAAGGGACGGATTGGTCTTAAAGGTATTGTTAAAGAGT
>JAGBOJ010000135.1 GCA_017633935.1 Lachnospiraceae bacterium
ATATGGTGTTTTTTCTTTCTTGCAGCCATCTCCATGCGTCTGGCGTGGGTAAGTGCCAGTTGGAGATTATTTGCATCACCGTCACCGGAAGCGATCTTCCTGCGAACCTCCAAAACCTTCCGGCGCGCAGCCAGTACGGCCTGTCCGGCACCGACAGCGGTTTTTGCCCTGCGTATCCTGTTGGCAACCTCTTTGTAATTATAGCTGTAGGAGGATTTTTTGGATGCTGTCCCGGACTTATCCGTCTGAGAGGTTCCCGAAAGCTGCAAAAAGCCGTTCTGTTTATCCTTTGTGGTATCTGTAAAGACCTGTTTACCGTCCTTATCAACCTTTGGCTTTGAATTCATCTTTCTGATGAGAGCTCTGACGGAATTCGATTCCTCGCGTTTCTCATCCGAATTTTTTGCGGCAAGAGAAGACGCATAGGAGGACAAAGGAGAAGAGGCATGATCATTATGCTTAGCCCCGGATGAATACAACGGGACGGAATTTTTGAGTGATATACCTGTGATATCCATAGCCATAAGTGAACCTCCCTGTTACACCGTATTAAAATCCTTTTTTGCAAACAGCAACCAATAAGGGATATCTCACTTATTCTATCGGACAAAAAAGCGGAAAGCTTAACCTCCTTATGCAGTTTTTTGGGCTATTAAAGTGATGAATTCACCCACATTTTTAAGCTTCATTACCTCAACCGTCGAAAACTTCAGGCCGAAAGCCTTTTCAACGGCAATAATGAGCTGTACATGAGTGAGGGAATCCCATGCGTCGATATCCCCGGCAGTGGTCTCATCACCGATCACGATCTCTTCATCATCAAATACATCCCTGAAAACTTCCTGAAGTTTTTCTTTTATTTCATTTTTGTCTGACATTTTCCGATCTCCTTATCCACTGAGTGAAAACAGATTTACAGATAAGGATTATAATGCTTTTTATCCCGATGGTCTATACTTCGATAAAAAAAGCGTGTTATAATCTTGTGAAAGCCTGTCACTCCGTTTATATGAACAGGCAGAAAATACAGGAGAACGAAATGAGCTATAAAACAAACGAAGCATGGGAAGATTTTTATAAAGAGACCGATCCGAAAAAACGACTTGAGATATACGAACGTACCGTAAAAGAGACAGATGATGACGGGGCGAACGAATTAAGAAGGAAGCTGTATGAAAAACGTCACACGGACCCTAAGAACAAGGGAAACGAGGTTGACCGGGGACTCTGGAATATGCTTGTGATACCGGTTAATACCAAGGTTCAGTTTAAGATGTGGCCGGGTACGCTGAGAGAATTGAAAAATTCCTTAAAGGATCTCGGACTTGACGAGATACGGGAGGGAGACGAGACCGGTGAAGGAGCCGTATACTGGGAGATAAGAAATATCGCCAGAAGATATTTTGAGACCTGCAGCGGTTCGGGGTACGGCAGAAAGCTCTTCGGCCTGATAGAGTCAACCGAGCAGGAAAAGCTCGAAAAGACAGTCAGGGATGTGTATGCGATGGTCGATGAGATTCCCGTAAAATTCGGTCTGCAGGAAGAAATGAGAGTGTTTTCCGATGCCGTGAGGGATGAATTTATGGATCAGTCAAATGAGGCAAAGGAATTGTATATAAAAGTAAAGAACAGCAAGTTGACATAACGTGGATCAAGTCTGACAGGAATGATCCTTAAGGTGGCAGGTTTATGGGTACTGAAAAAATAAGCAGACTCGTATTGATGACAGGTATTCCGCTGATGCTGAGTCTGCTTATCAATTCGCTTTATAATTTTGTGGACAGTATATTTGTATCGAGAGTATCGGAGGATGCGCTTACGGCACTTTCACTGTCGGCACCCGCACAGATCCTTGTATCGGCTTTGGGACTGGGAAATGCGGTCGGACTAAACGCCGTAATTTCAAAGGCTCTGGGCGAGAAGAGACCGGATAAGGTAAGAAAGGCGGCTGATGCGTCGATATTTATCGCGCTCTGTGCATGGATACTTATAGTGATACTGTGTGTTTTATTCGTCCGCCCTTATTTTAACTGGCAGTCGGGAGGAAATGAGGTTATCGCAAAGTACGGCAGGGATTATCTTACCGTATGCATGCTCTTTGCCTTCGGGCAGATGGGGCAGTGGGTGTTTGACCGTTTCGTCATCGCAAGCGGAAGATCCACCCTGTCATATGGTTCAGCTTTATACTTGCCGAATGCGCAGGGATACCGCTTGCTTTATTCCTGTGGAAAAGGGCTTTTGACAGGATATGACGGATAAGTTGAAAAAGCTTTTGATCTTTTCTGCCGTGGCTGCCGCAATTTTTGCTCTGGCAGTCTTTGGCATATACAGATGCCCCTTAGATCACATGCTGGGGATTCCGTGCCCGATGTGCGGTATAACAAGGGCTTTATCGGCTCTGTTAAAGGGGGATATTTACGGGGCGTTTTATTATCATCCGCTGTGGCCCGCAGCGGTACTTGCGGTATTTCTTTATATATTGTATTATTTCGGGGTTATTAAAGTATCAAAAAGGGTATTTGATATTTCATGCGGTGTGCTTATAGTAATGGCCATCGGCTGCTTTGTGATACGGCATATTCAGCATTCTCCGGTGGTGGCGGTGCATTTTGATACATCCGTTGCGGGCAGGGTGCTTCAAAGAATAAGGGGGTTATTATGAAATTAAAATTTGACGGGGAAATGAAAAGAAGGATAGCTATGGCCTTTTTGGGGATAATCGTGCTGGGATTCAGTGTGGGACTGTTTTCACTTGCCGCGCTGGGCATGGACCCCTTTCAGGTGTTCGCCCACGGCGTGTGGCGCCTTACACCCTTAACCTTCGGCACGTTTTATACCATTCTTTCCGCCCTGATGCTTGTGATAATGTTTATCATAAACAGAAAAAAGATAGGCTTCGGGACATTCATAAATATGTTTTTCCTCGGATATATTGCGGATTTTTCGGAAAACCTTTTTTCAAAGCTCATACCGGGGAGAGATATTCTTACACGGATATTTATGCTTCTTGCGGCGCTTGTAATAACCTGCTTTGCATCGGCGCTTTATATGGTTGCCGATATGGGGGTGTCGGTATATGATGTGCTTTCCATTACCGTTTCGGAGAGAAAAAAGGTGCCGTTTAAGGTCTGCAGGGTGATAAGCGACATCACATGTGTCGTGATCGGCGGTGCATTGTGTTTTATATCGGACAGGGATCTGTCGCCGGACGGGGCGCTGCTTGTGACTGCGGGAGTCGGGACTGTGATAACCGCATTTTTTATGGGACCGTTTATAGCGTTTTTCAGCCGGACAGTGGCGGAGCCTTTAAGATACTTAAAAGAGGAGACCGTCGCAAAATGAAGATTGACATCGGTGAGGGCATCATTGTATTATTAAACCGGTAACAGGGAGTAGCTGACACGCAGGCGTGTTACATATTTTCGTCAGTACGGGAAGTGTTCCCCGGGATATGTTCAAAGCAGCGAGACTTTACTGCATTATTTTTATTGCAGCAAAGTCTTTTTTTATTACATTGGTTGTGTTAAGTCAGGAGAAATTTATGGAAACAGAAGCAGCGGTTGATATGTACAGTCTTGTTTCGATCATCGGAGGACTTGCTTTTTTTCTTTTCGGTATGAATATCATGTCTTCGGGATTAAAGAAGGTGGCCGGAGACAGGTTGGAGTCGGTTCTTCAGAAGATGACGGACAGCACGGTTAAGGGGCTGATATTTGGCGCAGTCATAACGATCGCAATGCAGTCTTCTTCGGCACTTACGGTTATGCTGGTGGGACTTGTTAATTCGGGGATCATGTCACTGCTTCAGACAGTCGGGATCATCATGGGGTCAAATATAGGTACCACATTGACCGCGTGGCTCCTAAGCCTTAGCGGGGTCAGGACAGACAATCCGTTTCTTCTTATGATGAAGCCGGAATACTTTTCTCCCGTGGTGGCACTCATCGGCGTGCTGCTAATTATGGGAGGGAAGAAGCAGAAGCAGAAGGATGCGGGATTCGTACTTGTGGGGTTTGCGGTCCTGATACACGGCATGGAGTGGATGTCGGATGCATTATCACCGCTTGCCGGGATGCCGGAATTTACCAATATACTGACCGCATTTAAAAATCCGTTCCTCGGAGTTATCACAGGTGCTGTATTTACGGGAATAATCCAGTCTTCCGCAGCCTCCGTCGGTGTGCTTCAGGCGCTCAGTCTTACCGGGCACATCACATACGGAGTGGCTGTTCCGATAATAATGGGTCAAAACATAGGAACCTGTGTTACTGCGCTGATCTCTTCATTTGGTGTAAGTAAAAACGCAAAGAGGGTGTCGGTGATCCATATCAGCTTCAATCTGATCGGAACCGCTCTTGGAATGATCATTTATCTGTTCTGCAAATGGATATTCCGTTTGCAGATTTTTGATGAAGCCATAACACCGTTTGCAATAGCGTGCTTCCATTCCGCCTTTAACGTGCTTACTACAGTTGCCCTGCTGCCGTTTTCAAAGGCTTTGGTGGCATTGGCCGAGCATATTATAAAGGAGGACGGAAAAGAGGAGGTCTTTTTGGATAAACGACTTCTTTTGTCGCCTGCCGTTGCCGTGACTGAGTGCAGAAAAAAGACGGTGCTTATCATGAAAAAAGCAAATGAAGGCGTAGCCGGGGCAATGGAGCTTTTGAACCTGTACGATAAGTCCGTAAAGGAGAATGTGCGCGAGCTTGAAAACGAGGTGGACGATATGGTGGAGGGATGCAACCAGTTTCTTATCCAGCTTTCCTCCGTGGAATCCTCGGGGAAAGAAAGCGTAATGATAGCGGATATGCTCCATACTCTCGGTGATATGGAGAGGATCAGTGATTATTCCCTGAATCTGTCATCGGTGGCTAAAAAGATAAACAGTGAGGAATTTGAAGACAGGGAAGGGCTGAGAACGTTTTTTGAGCCTGTAAATAAAATGATAACCGGGATACTTGAGGCTACAGCAGGCGCTTATGAAAAACACGATACGGAAGCTTCACGTCTTGTCATCGAACAGACCGAAGCATTTGTCAAACAGATAAAAAAGCTTAAAAAGTCAGATCTTAAAGCACTCAGAAACGGAAAAGCCTCCGCGGAATCAAGTGTATATATTTCCGAATACCTTTCTGTGTGCAGACGAATTGCCGAGCACAGTCAGAATATCGCCGAAGCATTACTGTAAAACTCGGGAGCTGTGAAAAAATAAAAAAAGTATAAAGATTTTGTGCCAAACGGACGATAATAAGAACAGGATAACTGTAAATTTATCTTTTTTTGCACAGCTATTTATCAGGGACGATAATGCAAATCAAATACTACAGGGAGGTGGGAAAATGTCAGGAATGTACGGCGTATCTGCATATCAGCAGACAAACAGATCTTGGGAAGCAAATCATACCGGGGCGAGTCGCGCCGCTTCATCTTCATCAGGGACGGGTCAGATAAATCAGACAGATCAGACAAAGGAGAGCAGTGCCGTAAAAGCAGAGATAAAAAACTGGTCTCCGATTGACACGGGCAGTTCACTTGTACCCGTAAAAACCGAATACGGAAGTACGATCGGTAATGTGCAGCTATCGGATAAGGCTGCGGACTATCTTGATAAGCTGAAGTCAAAATTTCATAACATGGAATTTATCACCGTCAGCAAGGATATGAAGGCGCAGGTTCAGCAGAATGCGGCTGCATATGGAAATGCCAATAAGATGGTTGTGCTGATAGATGACGAAAAGCTGGAGAGAATGGCAACTGATGAATCCTATCGTAAGAAATACGAAGGGATCATTGCCATGTCCCAGAGCAGGATGGATGCAGCAAGGAACAGTCTTGCAAGTACCGGAGCAGGCGTAAAGAATTTTGGAATGTCTGTAGATTCTAACGGAAAAGAGAGCTTCTTTGCGACTGTTGAGAAATCCGGGGATCTTCAGAAAAAACGTATAGAAAAGAAGGCTGCCGAGAAGAAGGAACAAAAGCTCAGGGATAAAAAGAAGGCGGAGAGGAAGGCACAGGAAGAGCGTATTCAGAAGGCAAGGGATAAAAAGGCGGAAGAAGCGGAGCCTGATGATAAGGACATTGAAGAGGGTAAATCCGCAGACGATAAAGAGTATGTTACCTTTGAGGCAGATTCGATGGATGAGCTTCTTTCAAAGGTCCGCACTTATACCTACAATGATGCATCCTCAAGAGTAATGACAGATTCCGAGAAGCTGCTTGGGACACAGGTGGATTTTAAGGGGTAAGAGTTTGATATGGTTTGAGGATATGCCCGTGGAGAGAAGAGGTGACGGATGAAATACAGGGAAAACAGAAGAACCAAAGATAAGATCAGTGAGATCGGTATGGGGACTGCCTATATTGCAGAGGCTGAAAGATCAGAGGCATTAAGGACCGTCCGGCACGCATATGACAGCGGCATCAACTATTATGACCTTGCCGCAGGAGACGGAGCTGCCTTTGCTGTTTTTGGAGAAGCTTTATCCGATGTCAGGGATGAGGTAATGTATCAGATACATTTCGGCGCGGATTATTCCAAAGGTACTTATGGATGGACGCTCAGCCTCGATGCGGTGAAGAGATCGGTTGATAAGCAGTTAAATGACTTAAGGACCGGTTATATAGATTATGGTTTTATCCATTGCCAGGATGAGTCAAAGGACTGGAAGACCTATCAGAAAAACGGTGTTCTTCGGTATCTTTTGGATATGAGAGATCAGGGTGTGGTAAGGCATATAGGAGCATCATCCCATACACCCTCCGTGATACAGGAAATACTTGATACAGACCTTATAGATATGCTGATGTTCTCGGTCAATCCGGCATATGACTATAACCACGGTGAGTATGCCTACGGCGGAGTGGACGAGAGAGCGGATGTGTATAAGAAATGTGAAAAGCTGGGTGTGGGCATCTCGGTTATGAAGCCTTTCTCCGGAGGACAGCTTTTAAGTGATAAGACATCGCCCTTCGGAAAGGCTCTTACGCAGTATCAGTGCATAAAATATGCGCTTGATAAGCCGGGAATCCTTACCGTATTACCCGGGGCAAAGAGTGTGGCGGAGATCGATGCTCTTTTGAAATATTACGAGCAGTCAGAAGAAGAGCTTGATTACAGTGTCATCGGCACCTTTGCACCGCCGGAGGCAAGCGGTAAATGCGTTTATTGCAATCACTGTGAACCGTGTCCTGCAGGGATAGACATAGGGGCTGTAAATAAGTTCTATGATCTTGCGCTTATCGGTGATGACATGGCAAGGGAACATTATCTGGCACTTGAAAAGAATGCCGCTGATTGTATCGGCTGCGGACATTGCAACAGCAGATGTCCGTTCTCGGTCGATCAGGTTAACCGGATGCATAAGATTCGTGATTTTTTTGCAAGCAGGGCTTTGTAAGGATCAAGCAGGATGAGTCCATTAAGCGTCAGAGCGGTTAAACACCACAATCAGTTCGATTAGGTAGTTAAGTTATAAAACTGAGCACCTTGAAAACAGAATAAACTGCTGATTTTCCTTGATTTTAGCCATTTTTCGCTTGCATTTGAGTATGCAATCCGGTACATAGGCCTTATCACTGAAACAGATGGCTTTATCCTTAATGACGGGTTTGTCTCCAAAGATGAAATTTGAAAAGGTGCATCTCGGATATGATGTCCTCCACGCGCTGTATAAAAACCTTGGCACTCGGGGAAAGCGGGTTCATAACTTTGAATCCATGATGATCAACAAATCATCAAAAAAGTGGGTAGTGGAAAATAAAATCAAAAGTGTTCGTGAGGTAGCCTCGAAGGTTGGCTTTGATATCCCGAAGTATCTATCAGATAAAACAGTATCTACCTAAACGACCTTATAGTTGTGTATAAACTATTGTGACACAAAATCATGTCAGGTTGAATTTGATAATTTTTTTGTTGTAATAACTGGAAATATGTAGTATTATCAGTGCTAATAAAAAGAGAAGGGCACACTAACAGTGTGTGGGTGAGGAAATGAAGAATAGATAATTTGATTTGGTAAACGCGAACAGAAATAGTATGGCCTGAGAAGGTCTGTTTGTGTATGCCGAATTGGATTATCGTATTCATTTTGAAGCCATCTTGAAGTGGTGCTCTTTTTCGGCATATAATGGGTCTTCATTTGTACGTGTAATCTGCTTTCGGCTTGGAGCAGATTTTTTTGTGCCATTAAAAATATCGGAGGTGATGTGTATGGCACAGATACAAGTGACTGACCTGACGTTCTCCTATGACGGGAGTGCTGACGATGTTCTGAAGGATGTGTCCTTCCGTATTGATACAGGTTGGAAGTTGGGACTGATCGGAAGAAATGGTAAGGGCAAGACAACTCTGTTGAACCTTTTCATGGGAAGATATTCTTACCATGGCAGCATTAAGACAGCTACCTGCTTTGATTATTTTCCGTATATGATATCCGACCTGGATTTAACCAAAAATGCGGTAGATCTCATAGAAAGGTGGAAGCCACAGATTGAAATCTGGCAGGTGCTGATCCAGATGAATGAGCTTAAGATGGATCCGGAATGCTTGTACAGACCGTTTGGGACGCTTAGTTTCGGAGAGCGAACAAGGGTGATGCTGGCAGTCCTTTTTGCAGCTGAAAACGAGTTCCTACTGATAGACGAGCCTACAAACCATCTGGACACGGAGGCGCGTGATATTGTAAAAGAGTATCTGGCTTCAAAAAAGGGCTTTATCCTTGTGTCACATGACAGGGACCTGCTGGATGGCGTATGTGACCATGTGCTCGTTTTGAACAGGTCTACAATAGAGGTGCAGACTGGCAATTTTTCAACCTGGTGGGAAAACAAGGAGAGGAAGGACGCATTTCAACAGGCAGAGAATGAAAAGCATCTTAAAGAAATCGGCAAATTGAAAGCTGCTGCCGATAGGAGTAGCCGGTGGGCAGAAAAGAACGAAAATTCCAAAATAGGATTTGATCCGGTTAAGGAACATGACAGAAGTATTTCGTCCAGATCCTTTATTGGCACAAAAACTAAAAAGATGCAAGCACGGGTCAAGTCTTATGAACAGCGTATTGATAGGGAAATTGAAGAGAAAGAGGGATTGTTACAGGATATTGAAAGAGTATCTGATCTGAAAATAGAACCGCTCAGATTCCATAAGGAAGTACTTATTAATGCAAACAATCTGTCGCTTGGATATGAGGGCACCAAGGAAAGATTGTTTACGGATCTGCGCTTTCAGGTAAAGCGCGATGAGAGAATTATCCTTTCCGGAGAAAACGGATGCGGTAAATCGAGTATTCTGAAAGCAATATTGCGGCAAGCAGATCAACGGGAGTGGGGAAATAATTCGAGACTGCTCATATCCGGGGATTTAGATGTTGCATCGGGTATGACGATATCATATGTCAATCAGGATACTTCTTTTTTATCGGGAACTCTGCGAAAATATTGTGAGTGCAAAGGGCTTAATGAAAGTCTTTTTCTCGCAGTACTCAGGCAGCTTGATCTTGGACGGGAACAGTTCGTGAAGAATATGGAGGACTTTTCAGAGGGCCAGAAGAAAAAGGTATTGATTGCTGCAAGTCTGATCACCCCTGCCCATTTATATATCTGGGATGAACCGTTGAATTTCATCGATGTATTCTCTCGGATGCAGATTGAAAAACTGATTCTGCAATATAATCCTACAATGCTATTGGTAGAGCATGATGTCAGATTTCAGGAAAAGGTTGGTACAGACATTATCAAAATAGGGTAATGGCGGAAAATTATACCCTTTCTTTGCATCAAAGTCACCTTCTTTGCCTCTGAAGGTCACAAGATCAAGGAAAGCCTGCAGGTGCTCTGATGTAATAGTGCTTAACTTCCGCCGGCTTCTCGGTCTCGCCTATAATTTACGACTGGCGCAATTATATACTGACCACTTGAAAAACCGCATGGTTGCAGCAAAAACTGATGACAGAAACTGTTGGATTCATATTGAAAAAATACGGTTGATATTGTATAGTAGGGTTATAAGGAAAACTATGTCCTGAAGTGATGTGAGGAGTGCTTTTTGTAGGAGTAATAGATACAACGGAGTATGTCCTCGCACTCCTTACCCTGCAGAAGGCATAAAGGGATTACACAATCACAGGATATCAGTAAGGCAATGGCTTTATGAAGGCTATTGCCTTTTTTAAAGGATGTACTGATGAACGACCTTCCTAACGCAGAAGAAATATATCTTCGCTTTATAACCGAATATGATGACAAGGATCTGGAGGCGCTTCTTGTTGCTTACCGGGACGGCCTTTATCTGTTCCTCTTAGGCTATGTGAAAAACGAAGAGGATGCCGAAGAGCTGATGATGGATACCTTCGCGAAGCTTGCGGTCGATAAGCCTGACTTTGAGAACAGACGCAACGGAAGCTTCAAGAGC
>JAGBOJ010000136.1 GCA_017633935.1 Lachnospiraceae bacterium
AGCGGTCTTACACCCAGAAAGACGAAAATACGGAGATAGTAATAGACCGATACCGTTATCACCGGTATAAGATAAACAAAAGCAAGCCTCTTATTTGTATACTTAAGCGTGGAAAGACAGATTATCAAAAAGGCTGCCATCACCGCCCCTTCCTGCCTGAGCATCGTGACGACCACGGAAAAAAGCATCAATACAAACGGCATATCCTGTATATTCCCGCTCTTTACCTCCCTGTATCCGAAATACATAATAAGGAAGAAGAAAACCATAAAATAATCGCCTGCCATTATCCATTTTGCCGTGGTGAGATAAGCCGGTGATGTGGCAAGAAATATCCCCGCACCCAGACTTATCAAAGCAGCCTTATCTTGGAAAATGCCTTTGAGAAATGTACTTATCTTCCCTGCGGCCTTGTCTTTATCTGCCTTTGTATCAGACATTTCACCAAGCTCTTCATAAAGAGCTGCCATAAAAATCAGCAGAAAATTTACATTCAGAAAATGCTGTATACCGAAGGTAGTTATAAATCCGAAGATATAGGGTATCGCGTTTATGATCACTGCCATGATACCCGTATCCGTAAGCAGCACATCAAACTCGTACTTGAGGTCCCCCTCCTTAATAAGTATCTGGGGATAAGTGGAAAAATAATAATAGGAATCGTTATCAAGTCCCACCGTAAATATCCCCGCGCAGCAGATAGCTGCCGTGATAAAGGAAATGACAAGCATCATCACGAAAAGCTTAAGGTCAAAGCTTTTCAGATCGGGAGCGATACCCGAACCCGTTTTTTTTCTGTAAAAATATGCCGTTAATACTACTGCGGCAAAGGCAAATACATACACAAATATCAGACGCGGGATCGATATCCTTATCTTTACGACAAGCATGGCAAATATGCCCGCACTAAAATATGAAAGCCCTGCGGGAAAAGCAAGAAGAGCCCTGTATACCCTCCCGCATTTACTCCCCACAGCCCACATAAATACATAGCCGAGGGCGCACAAAAAGGTGATGCAGAGTGTCTGCCTTAAAAAATATCCTTCTGAAACTTCCGATAATATCGTATTTATATCCATGACCATACCTAAAACAATTCTTTTATATTCTCCTCGTAGTAATCCCTGCTCATAAGATAGAGATTTTCATACGAATCCCAGATGGCGACAAGGTCGTCTGCCTCCGCTATATCTTCGGGGGCAAGATAAGCATGGTAGTTTCTTTCCACAGTTTCATCATCCGGTTCATAGTAAAAGTACGAATAATGGAAATATGAATTTACATACTCCCTGTCCTCATTTACAAGAAAGCTGTTCCTTAGCATATCACTTGTAAAACCTATATAGGTAAAATATTTGTCCCTCTTTTTTTCATCCATAACCTTGGTAACAAGCCCGGGCTCCGGAAGAGTATCGTCTATCTCAGCACCTCCGGCATACTTTTTAAAGAAAAGACCGTAATTATTGTCACTGTAATAAGAATAGGAAAAGAACACATCCACATTCGGATCGTCGGAATGGTCGTGTCCGTGTGAAGGATATTCCGTATACGGATGAAAATCCGCCCGGTACGCCACCTTCTTTTTCTTTACTATCGCCCTTAAGAGCGCATCGGGACGCATACCGTCTTTTAAGTATTCCGGCATATACATGGTCTGATTTGAGATATGAGGATGATACATCGGCGGCTGTTCCCCGAAGCCACTCATATACGAATAGATATTTGCGGCAATAAGAAGAACAAAAACCGATATAATGATAATATTTTTAGCGTTTGAAGAATTTCGCCACATAGGCTGCACACTCTCCCAGTATTTTATGATCGATCGCGCAGTATATCGCAATAAGCACGATACCGGCTATTGTATCCGCTGCGGTATTATTTACAAAGGAGGCCTCAAAGCAATATGCAGTCAGCAGGATCGCGTAAATAAAGGTTTTTTTATACGGATAGCCTATTTTCAGGCATTTTTCACCTAAAACCGACCCCGCCGCAAAATAGACAAGGTAGGATATCCCGGTGGTCAGGGCAGCGCCGGTGCCTGAAAGGATCGGAACCAGAAGGGTATTTCCCGCGATGTTTACCGCTATTGCCGCTACGGATGCGATATTCAGATAAATATTCTTTTTTGAATATTTTATGCTCTGCACCGTGATCTCAAACATCATGGCAAATATTGGCATAAGGGTCAGAAACGGTATTATTTTTTCCGCCCCTCTGTAATCGGCACCCAAAAGCAGTACTATTACCTTTTTAAAAAGTATGAGTCCCGCTGCCGCGCATACGCACAGAAACTGCGTTACCTCATAGGCTTTTATGAAAAAGCTGCGGTTGCTTTCCATATCCTTTTTTTCAAACCGCTCCATAGCCACAGGTGACCAGTAGGCGACAAAGGTGTTCTTAAAGGTCAGCAGCAATATGATTATCTTCATCGCCGAGTTGTATATGCCCAGCTCCGAAAAGGAAGCCCATTTCCTTAAGGCAAGCCTGTCGCACGAGGACAGGAGCCATTCCATCAGAAGAACCGAGATATAAGGAAACCCGTACCTTATAAGCTCCCTATAGGTAACCCCGGCTGTTTCCTTATCTCCGGTCTTATTGTTCCTTCGACGCACGGCGTATCTTATCATTAAAAACGCCGTCGTAATACCCCACGGGACAGAGAGTGCGTAAAGTCCGACCCTGAAATCGTTTCCGAGAAAATACCATGCCGCAAATATAGTAAGGATGGAAAGCACCTTTTCCGCTATATTTATATTTGAATACAGCTTCCCGTTCTGCTGCATCCTGACATCTAAGAAAAAGAAGCGCTCAAATACGGATATCAGCGTATATATGATGACAAGTGCCGTTACTCCCTCTGCCGTTTTGCCGAAAAGAAGGTTGTTAAACAGAGCTGCATTAAAAAAATATATAAGTGATAATACCGATACAATGGCAAGGGCAGGAAGCAGACACTTCCACAGCAGCTTATTTCTGTCCACCCCCTCGGTGTAATAATATCTGATATATGCCTGATCGAGTCCGAGTATCGCAAAAATATATATGATAGTAACCGCGGTCTCGAACATACCCGTCCTTCCGTATTCCTCCGTAGACATTATCCTCGTTACCACGGGCGTCTGGATAAAGCCTAAGAGCAGTACGATAAAATTCCCGTAAAAGTATGACAGGAAGCCGGATAACGGTGACTTTTCAGAGTCTCCAGTATGAGAAGCCAAGTTTTTTTACCTCGTTTTTATCAAGGATACCCTTAACATCTATTATGACCCTTCCGCTGTAGTCCAAGGATTTGTCAAACAGCCTGTCTATTCCCTGTATTCCCATATTCTTATATTCATCATGGGCCACTCCGAGGACTATACAGTCCGCATCGTCTATTTTTTCTATATCCGTAAGGGTATATCCGTATCCTCTCTTTACATCCTCGTTATCCGCCAAAGGATCGGTGATGCGCGGCTTAATCTTATAATCCGAAAGCGCCGCCACAACCTCCATTATCTTTGAATTCCTGACATCGGGGCAGTTTTCCTTAAATGTGGCTCCTAAAAATACCACCTTTGCGTCACGCACCTTCTTGCCGGCAAGCACAAGCTGACGGATTATCTTTTCTGCCACAAACCCCGGCATATCGTCGTTTATACGCCTTCCCGAGGATATGATCTGTGAATGATATCCAAGCTTTTCCGCCTCATACACAAAATAATACGGATCGACCCCGATACAGTGTCCTCCCACAAGACCCGGTCTGAAGCCGAGAGCGTTCCATTTCGTGTTCATGGCATCTATGACCTCATTGGTATCTATGCCCATTCTGTCAAATGCCATGGCAAGCTCGTTTATAAATGCGATATTTATATCCCTCTGGGAATTTTCCACTACCTTGGCAGCCTCCGCCACCTTTATGGAGCCCGCCCTGTGTACACCGGCCTCTATAACTATCTCGTAGACCTTTGCTATGGTATCCAGAGCTTCTTCATCCATTCCCGAAACTATCTTTTTTATGTTTTCAAGCCTGTGTACCTTGTCGCCGGGATTTATCCTCTCGGGTGAATATCCTATCTTGAAATCAACTCCGCATTTTAAGCCGGATTCCTCTTCGAGTATCGGTATACATACATCCTCGGTAACTCCGGGATATACGGTGGATTCATATACCACTACGGCACCCTTTTTTAAGTTTCTGCCCACAGTATGGGATGCTCCCTCAACCGGCTTTAAATCCGGTGTCTTATCCTGATTAACGGGAGTCGGGACTGCAACGATGATAAAGCCCGCTTCCTTAAGACGTGTCTCATCATCGGTAAATTCCACAGTCGTATTTTTTATCGCTTCGTCACCGACCTCATCCGTAGGATCGATACCGCTTTTATATTTAGCGATCTTTTCGGAATTTGAATCGTATCCGATGACGCTTATATGTCTGGCAAATGCCACGGCTATCGGCATTCCCACATATCCCAAGCCGACAAGCGCGAGCTTTTCCTTTTTTTCCTTTAAATCCTCATATAATCTCATAATACAGCCTCCTGTGATTTTCTATGTATATTTCCTCACTGTATAGATCCTTATATCTTCCGTAAAAATATTCTCCGGCTTCCTTAAGCTTATTTTTATCCTCATAAAGCTGCCTTATACACTCTATTCCGTTTACGATATTTTCTTTCGTATAAAGATATCTTTCATCCCCTATGACCTCGGGCAGCCCGCCGACACTTGTGGATACCACCGCGCATTTTCTGCTCATCGCTTCAACTGCCGCTTTCCCGAAGGATTCAAACCGGCTCGTCATCAGAAATACATCTACTCCGTAATAAAAATCCGCCATCTCCGCCTGACTGTAGTTTAAGCCCGATATCAGATTTTCTTCTCCCACGGTCTTTTTAAGTGTCTTTAATATATGCTCTACCTGCTCATCATCACCCTTTTCAAAGGTTGAAAGCACTATGCTTACCCTGAAATCCTTAATGCTCCTTTTTAATTCCTCTATAAAGCTTAACGCAAAGTCCCAGTCCTTTTCCACACATATCCTTCCGGCAAGTCCTACGGTAAACTTCCTGTTTTCATTCCTCTTTGAAGGATCGTAGCTTCCGAAATATTTAGAGCTTATCGTATTCGGGATGACCGTTACCGGCCTTATATCCGTACCCTCCCGCCAGAGCCTTGCGTTAAAATCCGTGGTCGTGACCAGCATATGACTTCTTTTAAGAACCGGAAACATAAAAAGCCTCGATCTTTTTCTGTAACCGAAAAGCAGCCCTCTGTCGGTATATATGAACTTTATGTTTCTGAAATGCTTTTCCGTAAAACCGTATGTGATAAGCGATTCCGCCATCTGTATATGGATCAGATCCGGCTTTTCCTGCTCTATGTATTTCCTGAATGCCTTCCTTCTTATAAGCAGATTTTTGATCCGGCTTTCACCCATAGCATATTCAAGTATCCTGAAGGGGTAATCGGAAGCCTTATTATGCAAGAGCTTGGGACATATCACGACCGGCTCATATCCGTAACCGCTGTTTTGAGCCAGCCCCTCGCAGATGCTGAGCGTGGACATCTGCGCGCCGCCCGGCAGATCTATCGGATATTCCATGAGATATACTATCTTTTTCATATATCCCTTTCTTTATACCATGTATCTTTTATGTACTTTGCCCTGCTTAACGGACCCTTATCGTAAAAATACTCTTCCCC
>JAGBOJ010000137.1 GCA_017633935.1 Lachnospiraceae bacterium
CCCTCTAAAGCCTGCGAAGCAAAAGCACCGGTATTCATTGTAAATACCAGTGCAAATGCAAGTACCATTGCCATAACCCTCTTAAAATGCTTTTTCCTCATAAATCCTCCTTGTCATTCCTTAAAAGTGTCCTATAGTTACAGTGTTTTGATATCTATGCCTCAAGCCAGCCCCACCTCTGCGGCATACGGCTCGAAATCCGATTTTGTAAAAACCTTTCCGACCTTTACGAATTCATATTTAATGGCATTTAAGTAATGCTTCATATGTACCTTTCCGTCAGATGACGGATCGGCTGCCGCTAAAAACGCGGCATTAAGAATGCAGTTTTTAATATTACCTCCGACAAACTCAAACTTTTCCGCAAGGAAGCGGATATCAACATCATCGGCAAGCGGCGTATCCTTCGGAATAGTCGTTTTCCAGAGCATCTCCCTTGTATCGGGATCGGGGAACTGGAACTCCACGATGTATTTCATACGCCTGAAGAAGGCCGGATCTATATTGTGCTTGTAATTTGTGGCTAAGACCGAAACCCCGTCATAAGCCTCGACCTCCTGTAAGAGCAGGGCCGTTTTGTTATTGTTTGAAGCCTGATTGCTGCCTCCGTCATCGGATCTTTTTGCAAAAAGCGTATCGCACTCGTCAAAGAACAGTACGACATTACATTTCTTTGCTTCCCTGAAGATCATTGAGATTGATTTTTCCGTCTCGCCGACATACTTATCTATGACCTTTGAAAGATCGACTCTGTAAAGCTCCAGATTAAGCTCGTGAGCTATAACCTGAGCACACATTGATTTTCCGGTACCGGGCGCTCCGAAGAGCAGTACCGAAAGCCCTCTTCCGTAAGGATACTTTTTTGTGTAATTCCAGTTTTCGTAGACCTGCTTTCTGTAGGTCATCTGGTCGATGGCATTTAAGAGCGTCTCCTTCTGGGTCGGGTTCATTACGATATCCTCAAAGCCGAAATTAGCCTTTACCTTGGTCGCCTTCTGCGAAAGCTCGGAGCTCATCTGGTTATTGCAGCCGGTAAAAAGCTTTTCCCTTGATATCTTCTTTTCCTGCGCCATTGTCGCAAGGCTTCTTGCGTATTTAAGCGCATCGCTTATCTTTCCGGGCGTAAACAGGAATTTCGTGGACATCTCAAGAAGATCCACCTCTTTTTCAAGCTCGTAGGCTTTTGAAAAATATTCCCAGCAGGTCTGTCTTTCTCCGGTATCCGGCGTGGGGAGCTCAAATTCCGTAAAATTGTTCTTCGTTATCTCCCTGAAATCTATATGCTCCTTGCTCATCGCAAAGACCGTCAGATTCTGCTTTGTGAGCTTTGAAAAGGCAAGGTCCATATATCCGAAGAATTTTTCCTTTTCCTCCTCCCTGAAGGAAAGATCGGTAAGCGCAACGCAGGCGTTCATTAAAATGCCTTCCCTTGCTACCGCCCATAAAGCCCTGTCCACAAAATTGTAATCGTAATTAAAAAGCTTCTTGCAGTTTAAGGCTATCGCCTTTATACCCTTTTCCCCGCAAAAATGCTTTACAAAAAATTTCCTGCCGCTGCCCTCATCCCCGTAATAGTAAAAGATCCTGACACCCTCGTCATAGGAAATCTTCATGGAATCAAGGATACCCTGATTGGCCATTATGGGATCCAGTTCCTTATCGTCAGTCAGCATGGATATGAACTGCGAATAATCCTCGTCGAGCTTATCGGGATTACGTCCGAAAAGACAGTCAATTATCCTTTTATCCGGAGAAACCGCCGTTGAAAAGGGCATGCTGTTTATCACCGAAAGAGAAAGCACGGGAAGGAGCTGCTCAAGACAGGCGGACATATCGCCGTAGGCTCCCGTGATCGTATACTTATCCCCGTAAAAAACCTTGGCCGCCGAATCAATGGTGGGGGATGAAAGATTCATATTTTCATTTACTATCTGGAAAACGCCCGCATAATCCGTCTGTGTGGAAGAAAGCACACCGCAGGCAAAGCAGAATACCGTAAAGGGTTCAAATTCCAGCTTTTTGCAGAGCTCATAAAAGGGAAGCCTGATACCCGCCTCTTCGGTGGCATCCGCCCTCGATCTTATGTATTCAAGTCTCTGTGCCGAGGCAAGATCACTGTCGGGGTAGCTTATCTGAGTCTCTCCCGATGCCTGTCCGGATCCTGAACCGCCGGCTTCATTTCCGTCGTCTAAGGAAAATGACGAAAACGCTCCCAAAAGCGCCATTATATCATCATCGTCCTCATCCTCTCCGTTTTCCTCCCCGTCCTCATCATCTTCGGGGTCATCGGCGAATATATCGGTGAACCCGTCATCTTCTTCGTTTTCTTCATCGTCCTCATCGTCATCAAGCTCTGAGTCACCAAGTACATCCTTCTTTTTTTTCTTTCCGGACTCTTCATCATCTGCGGAGCCGTCATCGTAAATATCTTCTTCAGCCGTATCCCTGAAGCTCTTTACCTGATAGCTGCATACATCGCCCACCACCTCGATATCAGGGTAGATAACACTCTTATAGCTTCCGTCTCCGGCGGCATAAAGCGTTTTCATCCGGCTTACATATTTATCCAAAGCGGTATTTACACAGTCAAAGATATACCGCATATATTCGTCATAGCTCTTAAACGGCTTGTCCTTAAGCTTTTCATCATACAGATTCATTTTCTGCTCCTTATCCGGTTCTCATCATACCCGGTAAGCTCTTTTACAGGCGCATTTCCCGATCCGGTCCTGCCTTTAAGCCGGCTTCCCGTATCAAAGACCACGGCCCTGTCAAATACACTCTTTGCCGTATTTATCGATGTCTCTTCATTTTTATCCGCAAAAACGCCCCTCTCCGCATTTAAGCTGACGCCTCTTTTTCTTTCGTCATAAGTCAGCCATTCATCGTCAAAGTCGTCGTAATAATCATCCTTTACGGGACGCATATTTTTCTTAAACTGCTCGTTTAATTCAAAATCCATCCGTTTCGGGCACCTCGTAATTTTTAAGCTCCTCAGGGTACTCACCTTCGGGGATCTCCGTCATTGAGAGATATTCATTTGAACAAAAGCCGTATATGTTTCCTTCCGGCACACTGACATAGGACCATTCATCCCCAAGCTCAATGATATACCCCTTCTGTCCGGGACGGAGCTTTTGTATCTTTCTTGCGTTTATATCGGGCTTTTCACGCACATTGAGTATGGTGTCGTGATTTGTGGTGATAAAGCTGTAGTAATGCGGTATTTCCCCGGCAGGCTCCTCAATCTCCTCTGCTTCAGGTGCTGCCTCTGCCGGCTCTTCATAACTTTCAGCCTCAGTGCCTTCATCCTGTGCAGGCTCCTCTTCGGGCTCCGTATCCGGACTTTCTGCCGATACGCTCCCCGTTACAAGGGTCGAATCCAGCACCCAGTCCTTATTGAAATTTTCAAGCACCGATGAGCCTGTCCCTCCGGGGTTGGAGTCTCCCAGAATATAAAGAGCTATGGTCAGTATCGTAACAAGCAGATAGTATCCACCCGCAAGCATTATGATCTGTTTATTATAAAGCTCCTTGTGTTTCATCTGACTTTAGGCGGGCAGCTGGATATAGATGCCCATTCCTCCTCCCACCGTACTTTTTGCATAGATCGTCCCGCCGTAATATTCCACTATGGCCTTTGCCTGTGCCAGTCCGAGTCCGTTTCCGCTTAAACGGTTCGAGCCCTGATAGTTAAGCTCGAATATATGCTTCGTTTCCTTCTGGGCAAGTCCTTCACCGGTATCCTTAAGGACTATGAAGATGTCATCGCCTAAGGATGAAATGGTGATCACGAGTGACCCGGGCTTATTCATATATTTGATGGAATTATCTATGATGTTCTTAAACAATACCTTAAGGCGGTTTGCATCCGCCCTGACTAAGAGCGTCTCCTGTATGCAGGATACCGATACATGGAGATTTGCCTTCTTTGCGCTTTCCATAAGCTCGTTTCTTGCCGCATTTGCAAGCTCAACAATGTTGACTACTGACGGTTCGCTGCTGTCCGGATCATCGGCCGGAGGCAAAAGAGCTGAAAGAACCGCTGCCGGTTCATTTTTAACCGTGCTCTCCTCCTCTTTTTTTGCAAGCTCCTCCTTCAGCTCCTTATTTGTCTGCTCAAGCTTTTCCATATCGAATTTCAGCACATCCGACTCTCTTGAAAGTCCCAGGAACTGGTTTTCCTTTTCCGTAAGCAGTGACTGCAGATTTGCGATCTCCTTATCCCTTTCGGCAAACTGAAGTCCTATCTCCTGCTGCCTCGTATCCGATTCGGCCTCCCCGTTCTTCACCTCTGAATAGGTTCTGTAGCAGAATACCAGCAGGCACAGGCTGTGCATCATAAAAAATACGACCAGCACCATCTCATCAAAATTAAAGAATCCGTATATCGTAACCGCGTAAAGTACGCATGCAACCGCTAAAAGTATCTTTTGAATTGTTGACATTTATAATCCCCCAAGGTCTATTCTTCGTGCACTGTTTTCAAGCATCGATACCGTATCAATATCATGTGTGGCCATCACAACCGTGGTACCGTGACGGTGTATGAGTTCCATAAGCTTTATTATCTCACCGGACGATACGGGGTCCAGATTTCCCGTCGGTTCATCTGCAAGCAGGATCACCGGATTTGTCATAAGAGCCCTTGCCATACATATCTTTTGGGTTTCGCCTCCCGAAAGCTCATCCGGCCGTCTTTTGTGAAGATGATCTATGCCCAGCATCGTGAGCGTATCCGTGATCTTTTTTTCAGCCTCTTTTTTACGCCCTCCGGTCATTATGTAAACCATTTCAAGATTTTCATAAACCGAATAATCCCGAAAAAGCCTGAAATCCTGAAATATCATACCGATATTCCTCCGGTATTCCGGTACATCCTTAGGTCCGATCCCCGATATATCCTTTCCGTTTACCGTTATCCTTCCTCCGTCGGGCTCAGTTTCCTTTAATATGAGCTTAAGCACCGTACTCTTTCCGCTTCCGCTCTTTCCCGTAAGAAGTATGAACTCTCCTTCGCTTATATCAAGATCCAGTCCGTCAAATACCGGACCCTGATCCGTGTCATAGCTTTTTTTAACAGACTCAAAGCCTATCGCCCTCATCTGATATCAAGGATCGTATCAAAGCCCGTTACGTTAAAAACCTCCCTTACGTAAGGACCCGCATTCACTATGATCAGGTCTTCGTTCTTTGCCGCGGCGGCCTTTTGTCCCACAAAGAGCGCCCTTAAGCCTGCGCTTGAAATGAATTCGACCTGACTCATATCCACAATTATTTTTTTTGAAGTCATCGTTGCCTTGATGAGTTCATCCTTAAGCTCATCGCACCCTAAGGTATCAACCCTTCCGACCACGACAAGACGCAGTCCGTCGCTTTCCTGTACCTCTCTTATCGTCATGGTAAAATCCTTTCACCGTAAATAAAATACTAATCTATCCTATCACAGTATCAGGTCATCTGCCAGTAAAAACCACAGGTTTCTTAAAGAAATTCATATGTTGCAATTCAGCACCTGACCAGCGCTGAATTGCAGCATTCATATCCTTAAGACAAGGTTATCACTCCGTCTAAGACCGCTTCCTCGTCCAGTCTTCCCTCTCTCGTCTCCGGAACCTTCGCGTTAACATCAAGGAAGCTGCTCGAATCCATTATCACGCTCTCATCGATCTTTACTATATCTATCTTCGTCCTTACCGGCTTAAACTGATTCAAAACATAAAACAGTTGGTGGCGCAGTTCCTCGGTAAGCTTTACATCCACGAGCACCGTCACATCATAGATGCCCCTTACCGTAAAGCCGGGAGGTGCACCCTCATCGCCCTCCTCCTTAAGTGATGCCCTGATGGAATTATGCTCAATGACCGTGGCTTCCTTTCCGATCATTATCTCTATTATCCTCTTTATCGCCTTCTTTGTGCCCTTCATCTTATTAAGCTCGTAGGCTTCCTTTACGAGGGTTCTTAGCACATCACCGCTTAAAAAGCCTCCGGCAAGGTCAATCCCCATCCAGCTTCCGTATGTAAGCAGAAGCTCTTCCGGGCATGTATCCAGATCAAGAAGCTCCGGCAGCCTTTCTATATCCCTTCTGAAATCATTGTACACGCTTGAATAAACGGACATATATCTGTGGAAGAAGCTGTTTCTTTCCCTGTAGACCTCAGGGAAGGTGTCCATAAAATTATCCCCTATGCTGTCCACAAACATATTTTTTATCTCGGCGCTTCCCTGTCCCGACACCTCTATCGCGATATAAAGATATCTTCCGCTTATGTCATACAGCAGTATATCATTCTTACCTGCCACCCTTTTTGCGTCGAGTCTTTGTAAAAACAGTATCTTATCGTTTGCGGGTATACTCTTATCTTCAAATATCGTGTCGATATCGGGCTCGTCTCCGTTCTGCTTATAATTTACGGCAGCTGCATAGACATTATAATAAGCCTCCCCTTCAAGCTTAATATCAAACTTAAGCCTTCCCCAATAGGCATCGTTATCCATTCCGTCGATGCCTTTTAAGATGACCACGCGAAAGAGGGAATCCTGCCCGGAAACGAGCACATTTTCCTCACTCAGCTCAAAGCCTTCCTTATATGCACTTTTTAATCTGTTTCTTTTAATAGAATATACCGCCATAATGCTTCCTTAATTTTTACTGTTCATAGGTGATCATTTCTATATCCAGATGTCCCGGATACAGAAGGCAGTTCTGGGCGGGATATATATCCGAATCCCTTAATTCGGCCTTATCTCTTTTCTCCGGTGCCAGTGAAAGATCATATATAAATTCCACGCAGTCAAGCCCCTCGATACTCCTGAACACATCCTCGAATTTGAGCACCTCGCCGAAATTCCTGTCCGTACCCGGATAGTTAAGAAGTTCTTTCAGCTTTCCTTCTATGGCAGCGCGGCAGTCGGTAAAGTGCCTCTTTACATATATCGTTCCCTTCACGGTAACCCCAACATATACAGGGGATAATATATCGAATCTGGTAGTAACTATCCGGCGCTCGGAAAGCCTTTTTTCTATCGCCCTCCTGTAGATCGGGGAAAGCACCGGA
>JAGBOJ010000138.1 GCA_017633935.1 Lachnospiraceae bacterium
CGGTAGATTATATATCGGAGCATTTGATGATCCCAAAAGACCTTGCGGAAAGAATAGTCAGAATTTATCTGACACATCCGGGTGTGACAGCTGACGGGATTTTGGGGAAGATGGGGATATAGGAAACATAGAAAAAGGGGGGATGGAATGGAATTCACAACTGATATCTTTAAGGTGTTTGATAAGCAATGGGCTCTTCTTACAGTGGGGAATGCTGACAAATTTAACACAATGACTATAAGCTGGGGAGGAATGGGCACGCTTTGGAGTAAGCCTGTTGCCACCGTTTATGTGAGGACATCTAGATATACCCATGATTTTATGGATGACAATGAGTATTTCTCAATCAGCCTCTACCCTGAGAAATACAGAAAAAACCTGACTGTTCTCGGCTCAAAATCCGGCAGGGATATGGACAAAATGAAGGAATCAGGTCTTACACCAAAACAGGTTGGACAGACAATGACTTTTGAAGAGGCAGAGGTGACGGTGATATGCAGAAAACTTTTTAAGCAGAGACTTGATACGGATAGTATTCCCGAAGACATCGTTAAGGCTTTATATACAGAGGACGCTCCTCATGATATGTATATCGGTGAGGTGGTAGAGATTATCAGGACGGGAGAGTAATACTATGTGGGAAATGGATTATGATGCGGCGGCAAGGTACTGGGATGATAAGTCTACGGCAGCTCCGCTGATGATCACGGGAGAACTGAAGGCGAGGATAGATAAATTCATATCCGCACATAATACCTGTGCCTTAGCCACGGCTTCATCTGATATGGTGCGGTGCACGCCGATAGAATACAACTATCTTGATGGAATATTCTATCTTTTTTCAGAGGGAGGCTGTAAATTCCGGGCGCTGAAGGATAATAAACTTGTCGGAATGGCAATATACGAGTCCTATGGAGGTTTTGGGAATCTGAAAAGCCTTCAAATCAAAGGCAGAGCTGGGATCATCGAGCCTTTCTGTGAAGAGTATATGAAAATGCTGGAGTACAAGAAGATCCCGGTCGAGACGATAAGAAAAATGCCGCAGCCGATGAACCTGATAAAGATCATCCCGGAGAGCTTCGACTATCTGGATTCGGATCTGAAGAAGGAAGGCTTTAACATCAGGCAACACTATGAGCAGAAAGATGATGAGATATAAGACGAACATAAAGGGCTTTTGGGTTATCGCTGTTATCTTGGTCACCGTGTTCCTTGGCGGATGTACTTTGGGCGAGCAATAGGTAATGGATGGGGACGGTATGTTCCAGATATTTGAATACAAACAGATTTCTCAGGACGAAGCGAAGCAGATGATGGAGAAGGATGACGGTCATGTGATCGTGGATGTCCGACGGGAAGATGAGTATGCTGAGGGTCATATTCCCGGAGCTATCCTCATTCCGAATGAGAGTATAGAAAATGAGCCGCCGAAAGAGCTGTCGGATCCCAATCAGATAATCCTCATATACTGCCGCAGCGGGAGACGTAGTAAAGAAGCGGCTCAAAAGCTTGCAGATACGACGAAAGAACTGCTGTATAATTTAATATCTGCTATACTTTAAGCTGGAATATGTCAAAGACTTCTGTCGCGCCGATGGTATGGTTCCGCTTATGTTGGTATGCATAATCGTTACGATAATAGACTTGATTGGGTGGAGAAGAATAAAAAATGCGTTTTTTCAGATCCAAAGAAGAAAAAGAGCTGGACAATATCATCTCCCGTCTTGAGATGAATATGTCCAATAACTATAAGGATAATGCCCAAGACAATCTGAAGGAACTGGAGGCTACGATAAATGCTCTTTCACATTCCGAAAAGATGAAGCCGGCCATCCTTGCAGAGTATACGACCATTCTGAATGACTACAAAGAAAAAATGATAGGATACAGCCATAAGGATCAGAAGCCATATTGGAATTGATCCGGTCAGGCTTCTGTATCTGTGATTTCAATATACTCAAAATCAGGGTCATTGAGGTTCAACAGCCGGATATGTTCCTCGATGGATAAATTATTTCTTTTTGATACAGATACCGTGCTTTCGATAGGATACTTATCAGCCAAGCACCTTGTTGATATTCTTTACGGTATTTATAAGGGTCTTTGGGAAATTGAAGAATCCTTTAAGATAATAAAGAGTGAGTTCAAAGCACACCTGTCTTTGTAAAAACAGAGAACTATGTAAATGCGCACTTCCTATTCTGCTATGTAGCTTTAGTAATAATGAGAGTCATCAAACATCTACTTGAAGAGAAATATACAACCAAGCAGATATAAAACTTCCGGAGAGATATCTATTCTTTTCATAAATCCAATCTCTTTTCAGCATCATCAATAGAAATCCATCCGTCTTTTCTGGCAGAAACCTCTCCTTTTTCCAATTCATAAAAGAGACTATTTATCGCATGTAATTCATCAAGTTCCCTCGTATCAACTATTGCAACGCTGATTCTGCCGTTTTTTGTTAAATAAACCGGATTTCCGTAAGAAACTTGATCGATAACATTCTTATAATTTCTCAGATCAGATACAGGTATTATATTTGGCATGTCAATACCTCCTTGTAGCATAATATTAACATCTTGTGTAGAATTTGTCGGCTAATTCCGCATACTCAAAATTTCCGGGAAAATTTAAATTAAATTTTTTTAAAATAATGCTTGCAATTTAAAAATACTGATGTTATTATTTCACTTGCTGTGACATTGATAGCTGTGAGGCGTGAGGTTGCCGCTTTAGACCGAATAAATAAGGAAAAGCGGGTTTTTACGCGGAGCGAATGTCAAGTCTTGGATACTGACGACAAGTCACTGTACGTAATAAGTTCTGCAAAATTTGCAGAGAACAACCGCTGTGAGGACGGGTTAAAAAATCCGACACACACGGGAGAGTGTACAGTCACCGCTTGTCTCACTTTAGAAAAGTGCGAAAAGGAGGCGACTTTTTTTATGGCAAATCAGGTAATGAGGATCACTCTGAAAGCTTACGATCACCAGCTGGTAGACCAGTCGGCGCAGAAGATCATCGAAACAGTCAAGAAGAACGGTTCACAGGTGAGCGGACCCGTACCCCTTCCCACAAAGAGAGAGGTAGTCACCATTTTAAGGGCTGTACATAAGTACAAGGACAGCCGCGAGCAGTTCGAGCAGAGGACACATAAGAGACTGATCGATATCATAGCGCCCACACAGAAGACGGTGGACGTACTTTCAAGGCTGGAAATGCCTGCCGGTGTCTACATCGACATCAAAATGAAAGAAAAGAAGTAAGAAGGTTGTATGAACCTTAACCGAAGCGTAAGGTTCCAATGCAGAAAGGACGGAGATTATGAAGAAAGCTATTTTGGCTACGAAGATCGGGATGACGCAGGTTTTCGGTGAAGACGGAACGCTCATTCCCGTAACTGTGCTTGAGGCGGGTCCCTGTGTGGTAACCCAGGTCAAGACTGTTGAGAATGATGGTTATGAAGCTGTACAGGTTGGCTTCAAGGACATCAAGGAAAAGGTCATTACGAAGGACAAGGGCGGCAAGAGGCAGATTGCTCACAGACACGGCACCAATAAGGCAATGGCAGGACACTTCAAGAAGGCCGGAACCTCCAATAAGAAATATCTGAAGGAATTCAAATTTGAAAATGCTGCCGAATATTCACCGGCGCAGGAGATCAAAGCAGACATATTTGAAGTGGGCGATAAGATAGATGCCACTGCGATCTCAAAAGGAAAGGGCTTCCAGGGTGCGGTTAAGAGACTCGGACAGCACAGAGGTCCTATGAAACACGGTTCCAAATTCCATCGTCATCAGGGTTCAAACGGAGCCTGCTCTTCACCCAGCAGGGTATTCAAGGGCAAGGGAATGCCGGGACACATGGGAAGCAAGAAGGTTACGGTACAGAATCTCGAGGTTGTACGCGTAGATGCAGATAAGAACCTTCTCCTTATAAAAGGAGCTATCCCCGGATCAAAGAAGGCTCTGGTAACGATCAAAGAAACGACAAAGGTCGCAAAATAATAAAGGAAGGAGGACGTAAAGATGGCTAACGTAGCAGTATACAATATGGAAGGAAAGGAAGTCGGAAACATTGACTTAAACGACGACCTTTTCGGAGTAAAGATAAATGAGCATCTTGTGCATCTTGCAGTAGTTCAGCATCTTGCAAACTGCCGTCAGGGAACACAGAAGGCAAAGACCCGTTCGGAAGTATCCGGCGGCGGAAAGAAGCCCTGGAGACAGAAGGGCACAGGCCATGCAAGACAGGGATCGACGAGGTCACCCCAGTGGACACACGGCGGAGTGGTATTCGCACCGGTGCCGAGGGAATACTCCTTCAAGATGAATAAGAAGGAAAAGAGGATCGCCCTTAAATCAGCTTTAACATCAAGGGTTAAGGAGAACAAGTTCATCGTGCTTGACGAGCTTAAGCTGGATGAGATAAAGACAAAGAAGTTTGTGGAGGTACTTGACGCGTTAAAGGTAAACAAGGCAATGGTGATCCTTGATACAAACGACAAGAACGTTATCTTAAGCGCAAGGAACGTACCCAACGTTATTACGGCCCAGATAAATACCGTGAACACCTATGACATTATGAAGTACAGCACGGTAATAGTTACAAAGGCAGCCGTAACAAAACTTGAGGAGGTGTATGCATAATGGCAGATATCAAATATTATGATGTGATCCTTAAGCCTGTTGTTACCGAGAAGTCCATGGAGGCTCAGGGGGACAGAAAATATACCTTCTATGTTCACCCCGACGCCAACAAGTCTCAGATAAAGGAAGCCGTTGAAAAGATGTTTGACGGCGCAAAGGTTGAAAAGGTCTTCACAATGAACTTAAACGGCAAGACAAGAAGGAGGGGGCTTACCTCCGGAAAGACCGCCGCAAAGAAGAAGGCTATCGTAAAGCTTACGGAAGACAGCAAGGAAATAGAGATCTTCCAGGGCTTATAAAAGACCACACTCAGTCAGATCTGGTATCGAGAAAAAAATATTCGGTACCGCAGCATAGAAAAGGAGAATGAAATGGGAATAAAAACATATAACCCATATACGCCTTCAAGAAGGCATATGACCGGCTCCGATTTTTCGGAGATCACGAAGGATACTCCCGAAAAGTCACTTCTTGCTCCGTTAAAGAAGCATTCGGGAAGAAATAATCAGGGAAAGATAACCGTTCGTCATAAGGGCGGCGGAAACAGGAAAAAGTACAGACTTATCGATTTTAAGAGAAATGATAAGGACGGAATACCCGCTACGGTGGTAGGGATCGAGTATGACCCCAACAGAACGGCAAACATAGCTCTTATCTGCTATGCGGACGGAGAGAAGAGATACATCCTCGCTCCCGAAGGCTTAAAGGTAGGACAGAAGATAATGAGCGGTCCCGAAGCGGAAATAAGGGTCGGCAACTGCCTTCCTTTTGAATCCATCCCGGTAGGCTCAAGTATCCACAATATAGAGCTTTATCCCGGAAAGGGCGGCCAGATGGTACGTTCGGCGGGAACCGAGGCGCAGCTTATGGCTAAAGAAGGAAAGTACGCGACAGTTAAGCTTCCTTCGGGCGAAATGAGAATGGTACCCATAAATTGCAGGGCTACGATAGGAAAGATCGGAAACATCGATCACAACCTTATAAATTACGGAAAAGCAGGCCGTATACGTCATATGGGCATCAGACCCACAGTCAGAGGTTCGGTTATGAACCCGAATGACCACCCTCACGGAGGCGGTGAGGGACGCTCGCCCATCGGACGTCCCGGACCTTCAACACCGTGGGGCAAGCCCGCACTGGGATATAAGACACGTAAGGCAAAGAAAGCTTCCAATAAGCTTATTGTAAGAAGAAGAAACGGAAAAGCACTTGGTTAAGGAGGGAAAAGGTAAATGTCACGTTCAATAAAAAAAGGACCGTTCGCAGATGAGAGTCTTTTGAAGAAGGTTGACGCTATGAACGCTGCAGGCAAGAAAGAGGTTATAAAGACCTGGTCGCGCCGTTCAACGATCTTCCCTTCCTTCGTGGGACATACAATAGCGGTACATGACGGCAGAAAGCACGTACCGGTATATATTACAGAGGATATGGTAGGACACAAGCTCGGTGAATTCGTTATGACGAGGACTTACAGAGGTCACGGCGGAGAATCCAAGTCAGGTGTGAAATAAGTGAAAGGAGGCTGCATCCGTGGCTAAGGGACATAGAAGTCAGATAAAAAGAGAAAGAAACAAGGTTAAGGATACAAGACCCAAGGCAAAGCTCTCCTACGCAAGAATACCCGTACAGAAGGCATGTTTTGTGCTTGATGCCATAAGGGGAAAGAATGTTGACGAGGCGCTTGCGATCCTTACATATAATCCGAGGAATGCCTCAAGGGTAATAAAGAAGCTTGTAGAGTCAGCTATAGCAAACGCAGAAAACAACAACGGTATGGATGCGGGCAGGTTATACATAGCTGAGTGCTTTGCAAGCCAGGGACCTATAATGAAGCGTATCCAGCCCCGTGCTCAGGGCAGGGCGTACAGAATCCAGAAGAGGATGAGCCATATAACGGTTATCCTCGATGAGAGATAAGAGGACATATTTCGGAAAGGAGTTAATTAAATGGGTCAGAAAGTTAATCCTCACGGTTTGAGGGTCGGAATTATAAGCGATTGGGATTCTAAATGGTATGCTTCGGGACAGGAGTTTGCTGATAACCTCGCGGAAGACTACAACATCAGAAAGTTCTTAAAGAAAGAGCTTTACGCCGCAGGAGTATCAAAGATCGAGATAGAAAGAGCAGCCGGCAGGGTTAAGGTTATCGTATATGCCGCAAAGGTAGGTATGATAATCGGAAAAGGCGGAGCTGAGCTTGAAAAGACAAAGAAAAAGCTTCAGAAGTACACCAGACAGAACCTTATATTTGATGTAAGGGAAGTGAAGAGGCCGGATAAGGATGCTCAGCTTGTAGCAGAGAACATTGCCAGCCAGCTTGAGAACCGTGTATCATTCAGAAGAGCTATGAAGTCCTGCATGCAGAGGACATTAAAGAGCGGAGCAAAGGGGATCAAGACAAGCGTTTCCGGACGACTCGGCGGTGCCGATATGGCTCGTACAGAGTTCTACTCCGAAGGAACGATCCCTCTTCAAACTCTGAGAGCTGATATCGATTATGGATTTGCAGAAGCCGATACGACTTACGGAAAAGTAGGCGTAAAGGTATGGATATACAAAGACGAGATCCTCGGCAGGAAGAATGCGGCAGCGGTGAAGTCTGATGAAGAAGGGGGCGATAAATAATGTTAATGCCTAAGAGAGTAAAGCATCGTAAGCAGATGCGCGGTAAAATGAGAGGCAAGGCAAACAGCGGAAATACGATCACCTACGGTGAGTACGGTATAATAGCAACGGAGCCCTGCTGGATAAAGTCAAATCAGATAGAAGCGGCCCGTATTGCAATGACAAGATATATCAAGCGTTTTGGTAAGGTCTGGATAAAGATATTCCCCGATAAGCCCGTAACGGCAAAGCCCGCTGAAACCCGAATGGGTTCGGGAAAGGGAGCGCTTGAGTATTGGGTAGCTGTAGTTAAGCCCGGACGCGTGCTCTTTGAGATAGCCGGCGTACCCGAGGAAACTGCGAAGGAAGCCTTAAGGCTTGCGACACATAAGCTTCCCTGCAAATGCAAGATCATTTCAAAGGCTGATCTGGATAAGCAGGTAGCCGAAAAGGAAGGCGGTGTGGCTAAATGAAATCAACCAATTATTTAAAGGATTTGAGAACGAAGTCCGAAACAGAGCTTGCAGGCGATCTCACGGCGGCTAAGAAGGAACTCTTCAACCTCAGATTTCAGAATGCGACGAACCAGCTCGATAATACGGCAAGGATCAAAGAGGTAAAGAGGAACATAGCAAGGATTCAGACGATCATCACTGAGAAGGCTGCCGGAAGGTAAGAAAGGAGATTAGCGTGGAAAGTACGGAAAGAAATTTAAGAAAAACTCGTACAGGTAAAGTGACAAGCAATAAAATGGACAAGACCATCACTGTTGCTGTCGAGGACCATGTAAGACATCCGCTTTACAAAAAGATAGTAAAGCGTACCTACAAGCTGCATGCTCATGATGAAAACAACGAGTGCAATGTAGGAGATACAGTTAAGGTAATGGAAACAAGACCTCTTTCAAAGACAAAGAGATGGAGACTTGTGGAAATCGTAGAAAGAGCTAAGTAAGTAATTCTTGAAAGGAGTTTGCAATGGTACAGCAGGAAACAAGACTCAGGGTTGCTGATAATACCGGTGCTAAAGAAATACTCTGCATCAGGGTTATGGGCGGCTCAACGAGAAGATATGCGGGAATCGGCGATATCATCACCGCTACCGTTAAAGATGCAACGCCCGGCGGCGTTGTCAAGAAGGGTGATGTAGTGAAGGCCGTGGTAGTAAGGACCGTAAAAAGCATTCGCCGTAAGGACGGTTCTTATATCAGATTTGATGAAAACGCGGCAGTCATTATCAAAGACGATAATACACCCCGTGGAACCCGTATTTTTGGACCGGTGGCAAGGGAGCTTCGTGATAAGCAGTTCATGAAGATTGTATCGCTTGCACCCGAAGTATTATAAGGAGGCTGCGATATGGCTACGTGTAAGATAAAGAGAGGCGATACCGTGCAGGTCATCACCGGAAAAAATAAGGGCAAGCAGGGTAAGGTTATGAAGGTTGACCCGAAGCAGGGAAGAGTTCTTGTAGAGGGTGTGAATATGCTCACAAAGCATGCAAAGCCTTCAGCGGCAAATCCGGACGGCGGCATCATACATCAGGAGGGATTTATCGACATTTCCAATGTAATGTATGTACACAACGGGAAGCCTACCAGAGTCGGATTCAAGTTTAACGGGGACAAGAAGGTAAGGATAGCAAAGTCTACCGGAGATGTGATTGATTAATTAAACGGCCGCGTGAAAGGAGGTTTTGAAAGTTGAACAGACTTAGAACGTTATATGACGAAGAGATAAAGGACGCCATGACAAAGAAGTTCGGCTATAAGAATGTTATGGAAGTTCCTAAGATAGAAAAAATAGTTGTCAATATGGGCGTGGGTGAGGCAAAGGAAAATGTGAAGGTTCTTGATTCGGCAGTGTCGGATCTTGAGAAGATCACAGGACAGCATGCCGTAACCACAAAGGCAAAGAAGGCGGTAGCTAACTTCAAGATCAGGGAAGGAATGCCCATCGGATGCAAGGTTACCTTAAGAGGCGACAAGATGTATGACTTTCTTGACAGGCTTGTAAATCTGGCGCTTCCCCGTGTGCGTGACTTCCGCGGTGTCAGCGCGAATTCATTTGACGGCAGGGGCAATTATGCGCTCGGTATCAGAGAGCAGATTATCTTCCCCGAGATCGAGTATGACAAGATCGACAAGGTAAGGGGTATGGATGTGATCGTCGTTACAACAGCAAAGACAGACGAAGAAGCAAGGGAGCTTTTAAGGCTATTTAATATGCCGTTTGTGAAGGAGGAGATTAACTGATGGCTAAGTTATCAATGAAATTAAAGCAGCAGCGTAAACCGAAGTTCTCAACGCGTGCGTATACACGCTGCAGGATCTGCGGACGTCCTCATTCGGTCTTAAGAAAATATGGTATCTGCAGGGTATGTTTCAGAGAGCTGGCATATAAAGGTCAGATACCCGGCGTAAAGAAAGCATCCTGGTAAATTATAGAAAGGAGTAAAGAGCGCGATGACAACAAATGATCCTATTGCGGATATGCTCACCAGAATAAGGAACGCAAATACCGCAAAGCACGATACGGTAGATATACCTGCGTCAAAGATAAAGATTGCGATAGCCGACATCCTCTTGGACGAAGGATATATAAAGAAATATGATCTTGTTGACGGGCAGAACGGATTTAAGGATATCCGTGTCAGCTTAAAGTATAACGACAATAAGAAAGAGAAGGTTCTCACCGGTTTAAAGAGAATATCAAAGCCCGGTCTGAGAATATATGCCGGAAAGGATGAGCTTCCCAGAGTTCTCGGCGGACTCGGAGTGGCTATCATTTCCACAAACAACGGAGTTGTAACTGATAAGAAGGCAAGAGAGCTTGGCGTAGGCGGAGAGGTTCTGGCCTTTGTATGGTAACAGGTAACATTAAGAATATTTTCAAGGAGGTGCGGGCATGTCACGAATCGGAAGAATGCCTATCGCTATACCTTCCGGAGTAACGGTTAGTATAGCAGAAAATAATAAAGTGACTGTTAAGGGTCCCAAGGGTGAGCTTGTAAGGGTTTTGCCCGGGAAGATGAAGATAACTCAGGAGGACGGCACATTAAAGGTTGAGCGTCCCGATGATGACAAGGAGAGCAGAGCTCTTCACGGTCTTACAAGGTCCCTTATTAATAACATGGTAGTCGGAGTAACCGACGGGTATGTAAAGACTCTCGAAATAAACGGTGTCGGCTACAGAGCAGCAAAGCAGGGAAAAACACTGACGCTGAATCTCGGCTTTTCTCATCCGGTAGTTATGGAGGATCCCGAAGGGATCGAGACCAAGGTTACCGATAACAAGATCGAGGTAAGCGGAATAGATAAAGAAAAGGTCGGACAGTATGCGGCAGTGATCAGAGATAAGAAGAGACCTGAGCCTTATAAGGGCAAGGGAATCAAGTACAGCGATGAGGTCATCAGGCGTAAGGTCGGCACGACCGGTAAGAAGTAAGGAGTGGAGGATTAGCTATGATAAATAAAAAATCAAGAACGGATGTACGTGAGAAAAAACACAGGAAGATCCGAAACCGCTTCAGCGGAACGCCGGAACGCCCCCGTCTGTCGGTATATCGCAGCAACGATCATATGTATGCCCAGATCATAGATGATACCAAGGGACATACACTTGCTGCAGCCTCCACAAACGAGAAAGAGGCAAAAGCTGCGCTTAAGCATACAAACGATACCGAAGCAGCAGCCTATGTAGGAAAGCTTATAGGTCAGAGAGCTGTCGATAAGGGCATAAAGGAAGTCGTATTCGACAGAGGCGGCTTTGTGTATCATGGTAAGGTTCAGGCACTTGCTGATGCGGCAAGAGAAGCCGGACTTATATTCTAAGGGAAAGGAGAGAACACATGGATAACAACAACAGAAATAATCAGGACAGAGAAGACGGATTATCGGATAAGGTCGTTACCATCAAGCGTGTAACGAAGGTTGTTAAGGGTGGTCGTAATATGCGTTTCTCCGCCCTCGTGGTAGTAGGTGACGGTAACGGTCATGTAGGAGTAGGACTTGGAAAGGCAACCGAAATTCCCGAAGCTATCCGCAAGGGAAGAGAAGACGCCGCAAAGCATATAGTAGGGGTCGCTCTCGATGAGAACGGTTCCGTATCACATGACTTTATCGGAAAGTTCGGAGGAGCATCCATCCTTTTAAAGAGAGCTCCCGAAGGTACAGGTATCATCGCCGGAGGTCCCGCACGTATAGTATGTGAGCTTGCCGGTATCAGGAATATCAGGACCAAGTCACTCGGATCGAATAATAAGCAGAACGTCGTGCTTGCCACATTAGACGCTCTTTCACAGATCAAGTCTCCCGAAGATGTAGCCAGACTTCGCGGAAAGTCGGTTCAGGAGATCAGAGCTTAAAGCAAAGGAGAAAGAAATGGCTGATAAATTAAAGGTTACATTAAAAAAGTCGACCATAGGCGCTCTTCCCAAGCACAGAAAGACGGTTGAGGCGCTGGGTCTTCGTAAATTGAACAGCGTAAACGAGCTTCCCGACAATCCCGCTGTACGCGGTATGATAAAGCAGGTTAGCTATCTGGTAAAAGTGGAGGAAATATAATATGGAACTTTCGGAATTAAGACCCGCACCCGGCTCCAAGCATAACAGATACAGAAAAGGTCGTGGACACGGTTCGGGAAACGGAAAGACTGCAGGATACGGTCATAAGGGACAGAAGGCGCGTTCCGGAGCACCGAGGACAGGCTTTGAAGGCGGACAGATGCCCATATACAGAAGACTTCCCAAGAGAGGTTTTCAGAATTACAACCATAAGGAAATCGTCACGCTCAATTTAAGCCAGCTTGACAAGTATTATGAAGACGGAGCTACCGTAGTATCGGAGGATCTTATCGAGAGAGGGATCATAAAGGATACGAAGGACGGTCTTAAGATACTGGGTAACGGAGAGCTGACAAAGAAGCTTACGGTAAAGGCAAATGCTTTTTCGGCGTCAGCAAAGGAGAAAATAGAAGCGGCAGGTGGGAAAGCTGAGGTGATCTGATGTTTGAAACAGTACGTAATGCCTTTAGAGTAAAGGACATTAGAAATAGATTACTTTTCACATTACTTGCACTGGTTATAATAAGGCTTGGCTGCGAGCTGCCGATCCCCGGATTTGACAGGGATTACTTCCAGCAGTGGTTTGCGCAGCTCACAGGTGATTCATTTAATTTCTTCAACGCTTTCACCGGCGGATCGTTTGAAAATATGTCCGTATTTGCGTTGAACATAACGCCGTATATCACATCTTCCATCATTATACAGCTTCTTACCATTGCGATTCCCGCTTTGGAGGAGATGCAGAAGGAGGGAGAGGACGGCAGGAAAAAGCTGGTATCGATCACCAGATATGTAACGATTGCATTGGCACTGATCGAATCCACAGCGATGGCTATAGGCTTTGGCAGACAGGGCTTGCTGGAGAATTTCAACGCTTTTACGGTGATAATGATAATCTGTGCGTTGACTGCAGGCTCGGCTTTCCTTATGTGGATTGGTGAGCAGATCACGGAATACGGCGTAGGAAACGGAATTTCCATAGTCCTGACGATAAACATCATATCAAGAACCCCCGATGATATGACAGGGCTTTTCACGATGTTTGTACAGGGAAAGGCGATCGCCTTTGCGATCCTTTCTGCGGTTGTTATACTGGCGGTGATCCTTCTTACGGTTGTTCTTACGATACTTTTGAATGACGCGGAAAGAAGAATACCCGTAACTTACGCAAAAAAAATGCAGGGAAGAAAGATGCTCGGCGGAAATTCAACGCATATCCCTCTCAAGGTAAACACGGGAGGAGTAATCCCGATCATCTTTGCATCGTCACTGATGGAGTTTCCTGTCGTGATCGCCCAGCTTCTGGGAAACAACGGCGGTACGACCGCATGGGGGCAGATTTTAAGGACTTTGAGCTCCTCGAACTGGTTTAAGCCGGCAACACCCGTATATTCGATAGGTGTGATAATCTACATTGTACTGGTTGTCTTTTTTGCTTACTTCTACACCTCGATCACCTTCAATCCCTTGGAGGTGGCTGACAACATGAAGAAGCAGGGCGGATTTATCCCCGGTATCAGACCCGGTAAGCCGACAAGCGATTATCTGTCAAAGATATTGAACTACATCATCTTTATCGGAGCAGTTGGACTCATAATTGTGGCGATCATCCCCATTTTCTTTAATGGTGTGTTCAATGCGGGTGTATCGTTCGGAGGAACTTCTCTTATAATCATCGTAGGCGTTATACTTGAGACTATAAAGCAGGTTGAGTCGCAGATGGTTGTCAGGAACTATAAAGGATTTTTAAACAGTTAAGGAGCTGTTCATAAATAACTTTTAACATTATGAACAGATCCTAAGTATAGAGGTTGTTTTATGAAGATCATCATGTTAGGAGCACCCGGTGCCGGAAAAGGAACACAGGCAAAGATGATAGCACAGAGCTATAAATTGCCTCACATCTCGACCGGAGATATTTTCAGGGCAAACATCAAAGAGGGAACGGATCTCGGAAAAGAGGCCAAGACCTATATGGACGAGGGCAAGCTGGTTCCCGATGAGCTGACCGTAAGGATACTGCTTGACAGAGTGGCTAAGGGTGACTGTAAAGACGGTTATGTACTTGATGGTTTCCCGAGGACCATCCCTCAGGCAGAGGTGCTGGAAAAGGAGCTTGAAAAGCTGGGCGACAAAGTCGACTATGCAATAAATGTCGATGTACCCGATGAAAATATCATCAACAGGATGTCCGGCAGAAGGGCCTGCTTAAAATGCGGTGCCACATATCATATAAAGCATGTGCCGCCCAAAAAGGAAGGTATCTGTGACGTATGCGGAAGCGAGCTGGTATTAAGGGATGACGATAAGCCCGAGACGGTTAAGAAAAGACTGGATGTTTACCATGAACAGACGCAGCCCCTTATAGAGTTTTATACAAAAAGGGATGTGTTGAAAACTGTAAACGGTAACGCTGACCCGAAGGATGTATTTGCTGCGATTAAGGAGATTTTGGATTAAATGTCAAAAGCGGATGTAATTGAAATAGAGGGCACTGTCATAGAAAAGCTGCCGAATGCGATGTTTCAGGTAAGACTTGATAACGGACATGAGGTATTAGCACATATCAGCGGAAAACTGCGGATGAACTTCATAAAGATCCTTCCCGGCGACAAGGTAACGATTGAGCTTTCGCCATACGATCTTACAAAGGGCAGGATAACATGGAGAGATAAATAAATTTTTTCTTGAAATGGCAATCAACGTATGATAGGATATATGTTGCCTTTCGCTAAAAAGGAGGAAGAAAATGAAAGTCAGATCATCGGTTAAACCTATTTGCGAAAAATGCAAAGTGGTAAAGAGAAAAGGAAAGATACGCATAATATGCGTAAATCCCAAACATAAACAGGTACAGGGGTAAAAGCTCCAGTGGAGCTTTTACGACCCCGTTTAGACGCGCTGAGCGCGGCTGGGGTCCGGGGCCTGCGCTTTAAGACCCCCAAAAGTTGATTGAAAAATTGTTTAGACGCGCTGAGCGCGGCTGGGGTCCGGGGCCTGCACTTTAAGACCCCCAAAAGTAGATTGAAAAATCGTTCAGGTCCTGCACTTAAAAACTCAAATTATTTACGATTATACACATTGTTTGTATAAAAATATGAAAGAAAGGAGGAAGTATTCACATGGCTCGTATTGCTGGTGTTGATTTACCGAGAGATAAGCGTGTGGAGATCGGTCTTACCTATATATATGGTATAGGACGCTCCAGTTCAAACCGCATTCTTTCCGAAGCAGGAGTAAATCCCGATACCCGCGTCAGAGATCTCACGGAGGAAGAAGTAAACAAGATCCGTGATGTGATAGACAGGACGCAGACTATCGAGGGTGATCTTCGCCGTGAGGTCGCAATGAACATTAAGAGACTTACGGAGATCGGATGCTACAGGGGAATCCGTCACAGAAAGGGTCTGCCTTGCCGTGGTCAGAAGACCAAGACAAATGCAAGAACCTGCAAGGGTCCCAGGAGAACCGTAGCAAATAAGAAGAAATAAGGGACAGGTAACTATTAACAATGTATTTTAAAAGAAAGTAGGTTAGTTTTAATGGCTGGTAATAATAAGTCAGGCGCTAAGAGAGTCACAAAAAAGCGCGTAAGAAAAAACGTTGAACACGGACAGGCACACATTCAGTCATCCTTCAACAATACTATAGTAACTCTTACGGATGCTGAGGGTAACGCTCTTTCATGGGCAAGTGCCGGAGGTCTTGGTTTCAGAGGTTCAAGGAAATCTACTCCCTATGCAGCTCAGATGGCTGCCGAGACTGCAACAAAAGCAGCTCTTGTGCATGGTCTGAAATCTGTTGACGTTATGGTAAAGGGACCCGGTTCGGGACGTGAAGCCGCTATAAGAGCTTTGGCAGCGGCAGGTCTTCAGGTTACAAGTATTAAGGATGTTACGCCGGTACCTCATAACGGATGTCGTCCGCCGAAGAGAAGAAGAGTATAATTAGGAGGAGATGAACAGATATGGCAGTTAATAGAGAACCTGTATTAAAAAGGTGCAGATCGCTTGGACTCGACCCCGTTTATCTGGGGTATGACAAGAAATCAAACAGACAAGTAAGAAGAGCCGGAAAGAAAGTAAGTGAATACGGACTTCAGTTAAGGGAGAAGCAGAAGGCTAAATTTATATACGGAGTACTCGAGAAGCCTTTCAGGAATTATTACGAGAAGGCCGATAAAATGAAGGGTATGACAGGTCCCAACCTTATGATCATGCTTGAGAGCAGGCTGGATAATGTTATATTCCGTCTCGGATTTGCCCGTACAAGAAGAGAAGCCCGTCAGATGGTAGATCATAAGATGTTTACCGTAAACGGCAAGCTGGTGTTTATCCCTTCATATCAGGTAAAAGCAGGAGACGTTATCGAGGTAAGGGAGAATAAGAGATCCTCACAGCATTTCAAGGATATCTTTGAAGTTACGGCTGACAGGATCGTACCCGCATGGTTATCCGCTGACAGTGAGAACTTCAAGGGTACCGTGAACAATCTGCCCACAAGGGAGGAAATAGATGTTCCCGTGGACGAGATGCTCATAGTCGAATTGTACTCGAAGTAATTTGCGTTATATACGTAAGGAGGTCTTCTATTGTTTGAATTTGAAAAACCGAAGATAGAGATACAGGACATTTCCGAGGATAACAAGTTCACGAGATTCGTGTGCCAGCCTCTGGAAAGAGGGTACGGTATCACGCTCGGCAATTCCTTGAGAAGGATCATGCTTTCGTCTCTGCCGGGAACGGCTATCAGTCAGGTAAAGATTGACGGCGTTTTGCATGAGTTTTCATCGATTCCGGGGGTGAAGGAAGATGTAACCGAGATCATATTAAACCTGAAAGAAGTTGCGATCAGGAATAACAGTGCCGATACCAGTGAAGTAAAGACCGCTTATATCGAATTTGAAGGCGAAGGTGAGGTAACGGCAGCGGATATCCAGTGCGATCAGGATATTGAGATCATCAATAAGGATCAGCACATAGCAACATTAAACGGCGGTAAGGACTGCAAGCTGAATGTGGAGCTGACCATTACGAACGGACGTGGATATGTAAGCTCGGAGGGAAACAAGACTCCGGATCTCGCCATAGGTGTGATAGCGATAGATTCGATCTATACTCCCGTGGAAAGAGTTAACATGAGTGTGGAAAATACTCGTGTAGGTCAGCAGACAGACTTTGATAAGCTTACATTGGATGTTTATACAAACGGTGCTCTCAATCCCGAAGAGGCGGTGAGCCTTGCAGCAAAGATCTTAAGCGAGCATTTGAACCTGTTCGTTGATCTTTCGGAGGCAGCTTCAAAGACTGAGGTAATGACGGCAAAGAAAGAGGATCAGAAGGTCGATGTGATGACTATGAACATTGATGAACTGGAGCTTTCGGTACGTTCATACAACTGTCTTAAGAGGGCCGGTATAAATACAGTCGCAGAGCTCACAAATAAGACTTCTGAGGATATGATGAAGGTCAGAAACCTTGGACGCAAGTCTCTCGAAGAGGTTCTTGCAAAGCTCAAGGAGCTGGGGTTAGAGCTCAGAGACGCCGAATAAATGTAACTGTTTAAGGCATGCCGGTAATCCCAAAGTGTTTGGCATACCGCTCACGCAGGAATCGTAAGACCACAGGGCTGATTCCCGTATAAAGAATGAGAAAGAGGTAGAAAAATGGAATACAGAAAGTTAGGACGCACCTCATCACAGAGGAAAGCGCTCTTAAGAAATCAGGTAACACAGCTTATCCTTCACGACAGCATCATCACCACACAGGCCAGAGCAGAGGAAGTTCAAAAGCAGGTGGAAAAAGTGATCACGCTGGCTATCCGTGAAAAGGACAATTATGAGACAGTAACGATCAAGGCAAAGGTTCCGAGAAAGGATAAGGACGGCAAGCGTATAAAGGAAGAACAGAACGGAAAGAAAGTTACCGTATATGACGAAGTGGATAAGGAGATCAAGAAGGATAAGCCTTCAAGACTTCATGCAAGACGTCAGATATTAAAGGTTCTTTATCCGGTTACCGAGGTTCCCGCTGAAAAGCCCGGCCAGAAGAGAAACACCAAAAAGGTAGATCTCGTGGCAAAGCTTTTTGATGAGATAGCACCGAAGTACGCTGACCGCAAAGGCGGTTACACAAGAATAGTCAAAATAGGACCCCGTAAGGGAGACGCGGCTATGCGTGTAATGATAGAACTTGTTTAATAGTAATAAAGCTTATGAGGGAGGAACTTCGTTCCTCCCTTTACTGTAAACAGTACAGTTCCTAAAGATCTCTTACAAAGGATATTTGTGAGCAGATCTTTAATGAGGTTTTTTAAGACAAAATGGGTATCATCGAGGCGGATAATATTGCATATGAATATTTAAGGCGTGACGAGGAAGGAAACGTAGAGGCTATAGTGCGTGCCATAGACGGAGTATGTCTTAACATCAGGAAGGGTGAGTTTGTAGCCATACTTGGCGGCAACGGCTCAGGTAAATCCACGCTTGCAAAGCAGATAAACGCAATATTGTATCCCTGCGAGGGGACAGTCACAGTGGACGGCAAGGATACCGCCGATGAAGATAAACTCTGGGAAATAAGACAATGTGCCGGAATGGTCTTCCAGAACCCGGACAATCAGATAATCGGATCGGTCGTGGAAGAGGATGTAGGCTTCGGTCCGGAGAATATGGGTATACCCACAAAGGAAATCCGTGAAAGAGTGGATGAGGCGTTAAAGATCCTTGGGATGTATGAGTACAGAAAGCATTCTCCAATGAGACTTTCCGGCGGTCAGAAGCAAAGGGTTGCCATAGCCGGAGTTGTGGCGATGCATCCGAAATGTATAATTATGGACGAACCGACCGCAATGCTCGATCCTTCCGGCCGTAAAGAGGTCATAAGGGCTGCCAGAGCCTTAAATGATGTAGAAAAGATCACGATAATTCTTATCACGCATTATATGGAGGAAACCATATATGCCGACAGGATAGTCGTTATGGATAAGGGACATGTAAGCATGACCGGAACACCGAAGGAGATATTTTCGCGGATCGACGAACTTAAAGCCATAAGACTTGATGTTCCTCAGTCCACATATCTCGCCTATGAATTAAGAAAACGCGGTCTGCATTTGCCGGACGGCATATTATCCGATAAGGAGCTTGTTACAGAACTATGTCGATCATATGCGACCATCTGAATTATATATATTCAAAAGGTACCTCTGATGAGATCCATGCCTTAAGAGATGTTTCCTTTAAAATAGATGACGGTGAATTTGTCGGGCTGATAGGACACACAGGATCCGGAAAGTCCACGCTGGTACAGCATCTTAACGGACTGTTAAGAGCGACATCCGGTCATATCTATTATAACGGGGAGGATATCTACGACAGGGATTATGATATGAGGAGCTTAAGGGGTAAGGTGGGCCTTGTGTTCCAGTATCCCGAGCATCAGTTATTTGAAGAAACGGTTTTCAAGGATGTATGCTTCGGACCGAAAAATCTGGGTCTGTCGCAAAGGGATGCAGAGCTCCGCTCTTTTGCGGCATTAAAAAGTGTGAAGCTTCCCGATGAGTATTTTGATGTGTCACCGTTTGATCTTTCGGGGGGACAGAAAAGAAGGGCTGCGATCGCGGGTGTGCTTGCGATGAAGCCTGAGGTACTGGTACTGGATGAGCCGACAGCCGGTCTCGATCCCGAGGGAAGGGATGATATACTCGGACTTTTAAGGGATCTGCATGAAAAAGAGAATATTACGATAATTCTGGTCTCCCACAGTATGGAGGATATTGCCGATTACGCCAAAAGACTTATAGTAATGGAAAAGGGCAGTATCTTTATGGATGGAAGGCCAAAGGATATATTTATGAATATACCGGAGCTGGAGAGTATAGGACTGGCAGCTCCGCAGGTAACATATATAATGAGAGAGCTGGAAAAAAGAGGTTTCGGAGTGGATGTGACAGCCACCACGATAGATGAAGCGGCGGACTCCATTGTAAGAGCCGTGATGAGGAACAGCATTATATGATGAGGGATATCACTCTCGGACAATATTATCAGACAGACTCAGTACTTCACAGGCTGGACCCAAGGGTAAAGATCGTGGGTACGTTAGTCTATATAGTATCACTCTTTGCTGCAAAAAATGTGACCTCATATCTTGTGGCAACGACATTTCTGGCGATTATGATAATTATAAGCAGGGTACCGTTCTCATTTATAGTACGCGGAATGAAGACCATAGTTTTCATTCTTTTAATAACCGTACTCTTTAATCTTCTGCTGACGCCGGGTATACCCGCATATACGATCTGGAAGATAACGATATCCTATGAGGGTATAAGAAGTGCTGCATATACGGCTGTCAGGCTTACCTTTCTGATACTCGGATCGTCTCTTATGACGCTTACCACTACACCGAATAATCTTACGGACGGGCTTGAGAGTCTGATGAAGCCGCTTAAAGTCTTCAGAGTGCCGGTTCATGAGATAGCGATGATGATGTCGATAGCTCTGAGATTCATACCGATCCTGATGGAAGAGACCGATAAGATAATGAAAGCCCAGCTTTCCCGCGGAGCGGATTTTGAAAGCGGTGGTCTTATAAAAAGAGCAAGAAATCTCATTCCTCTGCTGGTACCGCTCTTTGTGTCGGCATTCAGAAGGGCAAACGATCTTGCAATGGCCATGGAAGCCAGATGCTATCACGGAGGAGAAGGCCGCACAAAGATGAAACCGCTGATCTACAAGAGCAGGGATATAGCGGCTTATATCCTTATAGTGATATACTTTTTGCTGCTCCTTACCGCACAAAAATACGGGTTTAAACTGATCAGATCATGAAAAAAAGGATTTTGCTGGAAGTAGCATACGACGGAGAGGGCTTTCACGGCTTTGCCTTACAGGATAATGCCAGAACGGTAGAGGGAGAGCTTAACAGAGCGATAAGCGATCTCACAGGCAGAAAAACGGAAGTGATAGGGGCGAGCAGAACAGATGCCGGAGTTCATGCCCTTAAAAATATAGCGGTTTACGACACCGAGATGAATATGGAAGACTGGAAAGCAGCTTATGCGATAAATTCAAGGCTTCCCGGGGATGTAAGGGTAAGGCGTTCATATTTTGTGAAAGAGGATTTTCACCCGAGAAAATGTGACACGGTAAAAACCTACAGATACACTATATTAAATGATGAATTTGAATTACCGACAATGCGCCGGTATTCGTATTTTGTACACACGCCGCTGGATGAAAGAAAAATGGACCGGGCGGCAAAGGCGTTTGTCGGAGAGCATGATTTCAAGGCATTCTGCAGTGTGCATACACAGGCTCAAAGCACGGTGCGCTCTGTATTTTCCGCGGATGTGGAGAGAAATGACAATGTGATATATATCACCGTCAGGGGCGGTGGTTTTCTATACAATATGGTTAGGATAATAGCGGGAACACTGGTAGATGTGGGAAGAGGTGCCATAAGCGAAGACAGTATAGGCGGGATTATCGACAGTCTGGATCGTACAAAGGCCGGGCCTACAGCTCCGCCTCAGGGATTGTGTCTGTGTGATATAGCCTTTGATCCCGATCCCGGCAGACTGTCCGAAAACCAATTTACCCAATCTGCACGCCCCCACTTTGCGGGTAAATCCGATACGAATTTGGGTCACGTAGCCCGTATAGAGTATCTTAGGGAAATGAAATAGTGACAAAAAAGGAGGAGCCGGCGCATGGCAGTTACCCTGATAAGCTGGTTATATATTTTAATAACAGCATTCTTTACGGGACTCCTTATGAGAAAGACCGTTAAAAAAGGCTTTGGTTATGAGATAAACAGTATAGATGCCATACTGGTGAGCGGTATCGTATTTATGACAGTCTTTGCCGAGGTCTGCAGCATATTTTATCCTGTGGGTGCAGAGGCGAATATAGTACTCATCGTTATCTGTATCTTCAGCCTGTTCTTAAACCGTAAGGAAATAAAGGACATTATCTTAAACAGCAGACCTTCGGTTTCGTTTTTTATAAAGGCAGCCGTATTTGCCATAGTGATAGCTGCGATCTCTTCGGATGTTCCGCATGATTATGACACATATCTTTATCATGCCCAGAGTATAGTATGGATAGAAAAATACGGGGCGGTAAAGGGACTTGCAAATCTGCATAACAGATTCGGCTATAACAGCGCATTTATGTGTCTGCAGGCTTTATTCGGGCAGTGGATCACCGGCAGGCAGATGCATCAGATGAACGGATTTTTATGCCTGTTTATGGCGCTTTTTGCCTGTTCGGATAACTTTATCACAAATAAGAAAGCTCCGGAGGCGGAAGATTTACTTAAATTATCTGCTCTGGCTTATATTATATATGCCGCAGACAGTATCTCATCATCAGGAAGTGATATAATGACCATGCTTCTCCTGATATATCTTTTTGCAAAATGGATACATCTGTACAGGAACGGCAGCGGATATCCTTTAGATATAAAGACGGATGCCGGACGGATAAAACAGGGCATAACCGAAAAGAATGCGGTGTCATACGCTCTGCTTTCGATGCTGGCAGTATTTTTATGTACCGTGAAGCTGTCGGCAGTTCCGGCGGTTCTGCTTTCTCTTTATCCGGTCTGTGTCCTCCTAAAAAAAAGGAAATTCAAAACCGTTGCCGGATTTACGGTCACAGCTCTTTTTATCGGGTTGCCGTATATAATAAGAAACATTATTATTTCCGGATATCTTATCTATCCTATGGAGAGTTTGGATCTTTTTGATCCTGACTGGAAAGTACCGGCAGAGGTTTGCAGGGTGGACCGGATCGACATAATGAAGTTCGGACGGGGGATAAATGGTCTTGACGGGGATTTTTCTCTTACAGGCTGGCTTCAGGTGTGGTTCAGATCCCTGGAATTTGTACCCAGACTTATTGTATGTATCGGGATGATAAGTCTGGCGGTATTTGTTATAATGCTTGTAAAGGCGGCTGTAAAAAAGGACAGGCAGGCTTTATTACGGGCATTTGTGACCGGAGTATCGGGTGCAGGCTTTTTATACTGGCTTTTAAGCTCACCGCTTATGAGATACGGGATCGTTGTGGTTCTTATTTTTAATGCGGTTACAATAGGGCTGATGCTTGATGAGAAAAGCAGGCGAGTTTATACGGTGTTTTTAGTATGCTGTGTGTTCTTTATGCTGTCGGGTCTCACGGATAATTATAAGGGAAAACAGATAAATATGATCTTTCCCGAGGATTATGCATCATTTGAGTGTAAAGAGGTGAAGCTTCCTGCCGGAAGCGGCAGCGTTACGGTATATATGCCGGCAGAGGGCGATCAGTCAGGTGTGGATGTATTTCCCGCAACGCCGGAGATAAATCCCGATTATACAGAGCTTCGCGGTCGGGATTTCAGCGAAGGATTCAGGGATAAGATGAGTAACCGGAAATAAAGAGGTGTGATGTGGTAAGAAGCAGAACAGTTGTATTGATCCCCTGCTACAATGAGGAGCTGACCATAGAAAATGTGATCAGGGATTTTAAAGAAAATATGCCGGAAGCCGAGATCTATGTATATGACAATAACTGTACCGACCGCACGGCTCAGATCGCAGAAAATGCGGGAGCCATCGTAAGGAAGGAGACCAGACAGGGCAAAGGGAATGTTATTCGTACAATGTTCCGCGAGATAGATGCCGACTGCTACATAATGGCAGACGGGGATGATACCTATCCGGCTTCATTCGGACCGGTCCTTGAAAAGCTTGTGCTTGAGGAAGGCGTGGATATGGCCATAGGAGACAGGCTTTCCTCAACTTACTTTACGGAAAACAAAAGACCGTTTCATAACTTCGGAAATAAGCTGGTCCGCTGGCTCATAAATTATCTTTTTGACGCAGATGTAAATGATATCATGACCGGTGCCAGGGCTTTTTCGAGAGATTTTGTCAAATCCTTTGCCGTAATGAGCAAGGGCTTTGAGATAGAGACCGAGATGACGATCTTTGCACTTGATAACAGGATGAAGCTGGCAGAGGTTCCGATAGAGTACAGGGACAGGGTGAAAGGGAGCAGCTCCAAGCTGAATACATATTCCGACGGATTAAAGGTCATTATGACTATTTTTACTCTTTTGAGGGATACCAAGCCGATGAAATTCTTTGGATGGATCGGGGGGATCTTCATACTTGTCGGTCTTCTGTTTTTTATCCCCATCATAGCGGAGTATGCCGCAACCGGTCTGGTGCCCAAATTCCCGACCCTTATAGTGATCACGACGACATGGATCATAGGGATTTTGAGTATTTTCTGCGGAATGATCCTGTCTGTGATAAAAAACCGCTCCAGACAGGAGTTTGAAAGATACCTGAATTTGCTGCATAGAAGAGGATAGTACATCGTAAATTAGATCCCGGAGGAACCAAAAATGAAAGTATTACGGGTATAGGGAATTGGGTGTGGTCTAATTATATTCCGATTCCCTATTTTCATCCAATTGCAATGGGAAAAATCTGTGGTATCTGATATAATCCCTCTCAGAGGATTATTAAAATGTACGATATAGGTATTCCCGAAATCAATATTACTGCACGTTCCGAATCTGACGACGGACGTGCTATTTTATATACGGCAGAGGCGGCACATAGACCTATATGTTGTGCCAATCCTGCCTGTGGGCATAAGGTAAAACCGCATGTCCACTCATCAAAGACCAATCTCATACACGATATTCGGTCTGAGGGTAAGCTTGTATATATCAATCTGACTATCCACAGATACCGTTGCCCCGACTGCTCGTATGTATTCCCGGACGAGTTCACTTTCTTTGCCAAGAACTCGCATATCACTGACCGTTTGAAACAGGAGTTCGTTGACCGTTGCATAAAGGGCGAAACATTTACCTATATTGGCAACGATTACTCGGTTGACCATAAGACTGTAGCGGCTGCATTCAAAGCTTATTCTGATACCCATAAGGAGCTTCTTACCTATGACTACACACCAGAGGTATTAGGTCTTGATGAAGCCCATATAGATGACCATTTCCGGCTTGTGATTACTGATATCAAGGAGCAGAGGCTTCTCGACATGAAGCGTGACAACAAGGCTCCTACGGTAAAAGCATATCTCCATACCCTCGACAAGAGTACCTGTAAATGCGTTACTATGGATTTCGCTCCTGCTTATGCCAAATGTGTCAAGACGGTATTGCCCGATGCTCTTATAGTCATTGATAAGTTCCATGCGATACAGGAGGTTAACCGTTGCCTTGACAGAACCCGGATATCTCTTCAGAACTATTACAGCAAAACCGAAGGATTCAGTACAAAGCTATTCAAACGTGCTAAATATCTGTTTATGACAAATTGGGAGAATCTTACTGAAAGCGAATGGGATGCTCTCAATGGATGGTTTAACCGTTTTCCAGATTTATTTACAGCTTACATGACAAAGGAAACTTTTCGTGATATATATAATCTTGCTAAGGATCGAACAGAAGCAGACTCCATGTTTGATGAGTGGTTAAAAACAATCCCGGACTTTAAAGCGTTTGAGCCTATGCGAAAAACTATGATTAAGCGTCGTGGTCATATCCTTAACTACTGGGATGCCCCATATACCAATGCTTATACTGAATCCGTCAACAATCTCATAAAAAAGATTGAGAAAGCTGGGCGTGGCTATAAGTTTGATACGCTTCGTGAACGCTGTATGCTTGAGATCAATACTGAAAAACCCGACAAATTCAACCCAAGAAAAGCTACATTTGTAAATTCTGACGGATCAGCTCAAACTCTCACAGAAAAAGCAGGAAAGTTGTATTTATCCGCAGTTCCGAAGAAAACAACAAAAACTATAAATGTTGATTCTGTCTTACTAAAAGACTCTCTTATGCTGTACTTTAAACATTTTGATAGGACCAAACATGCTGAGTCCACGATCGCAAGGATATCGGCATACGCCGAAGCTATACAGAGGCTTGCGCATTAGCAAGCGATACTCCGAGTTCATAAAACTGTATATGATGCGCTTTTTCAAAATCCATAAGGTTATCAAGGGCTGTCCGAAAGACCTGCTGTGTCATGGAACAATCCTTTAGCCCCATCATGCGTGCGGATGTTGTCATCGCCCTCATGAGTTTTTTCCATTGGTTATAATCATCCTCTGTCATATCCGGCAACGATAATAAATATTCTTTTTCTGATATGGTATTCATGGCAACTCCTTTCTGTATAGAAAGTATAACAATGTCGTATGCGAATTTATACCACATTTTAATGAATAAAATCAGAAATTGATTTCAACATCATGTACATATCCACAATCACATGATACGATTGTTCTTTCACCTCTCGAAGTCGTCGTAATCTCTGGTAATCCTCCGCACTTTGGACATCTTACATTCGTGAACCCCATTGTCCGGATTTCTTTCTTGGCTATCTTCGCTAACATAATGGGGTTGTTCGATATCTCTTGTGATCTTTCGTTCATTACTGTTGTATCCATAAACTGCCTCCTTCATAAAATCATTCATTTCTATAAGTTGACCAAATTCTTTGGCTCTATAAACTGCATCTAACACCAAGTCTCGTTTATCTATCTCTGTAAGTCCCGGCGTAATCTGAGCCGCAGTTAAACTTGCTCGGCATTCATCCTGCCAAAGTGGCGTGGTATGGTAATCTTTCCCTTTTTCCCAATCTGAAAGATATTCCTGCCTATAATGGCGATGCCCGTAATATTCGTGTGCTAAAACTGCGCCAACACTCATTGTGTCGCGTGGATGAGCCGAAGCATACATCTCATCTGGAAATACATTACGTGTAACATATACTTTGTCGTCCTCGAAATTATAACATGTACTATCGTGCATATGTTCGGGATCGTTGAACACAAAAACTTTTTCATCTGCCTGAATGCGCCTTATTTCTGATTTTACATATTCGGTTTCTCTATCATTAAGCGGAGTGCCTTTTGTGTTTCGCATCCCATTAGCCATATTTTTGTCTTCGTTATCTGTTATAGCATGGAGATGGATTATATTTTTCTTTTCTTCGGACATTTTATGATCACCACTCTTATATCTATTATATATCGAAACCACATTTATACAATAATATCTATAAAATATCATACCACATATCAGAACCAATTACCACATCTATTTCCCCAAGCCCAGTATTACCTGTAAAGCGTATAGCAAGGTCATTTTTCGGCGTGATAA
>JAGBOJ010000139.1 GCA_017633935.1 Lachnospiraceae bacterium
TGATCCGGTTTATATAGTATTTATCATAATCTCGGTGGTAAGTACCTTTTATCTTATGCAGGTGCCGAAAAAGACACATTTTATCGCCGTGATCCTTATAAATCTCGGAGTGCTTATCTGCTTTAAGTACAGCATAAACCTTGGCATTAGGGATCTTGCGGCACCTCTGGGGATATCGTATTACACCTTTATGACCATAGGCTATGCGCACGATGTGTATGATAAAAGGATCAGGCCCTGCACGAACCTTCCCCATTATGCGCTGTTTATAACCTATTTTCCGCAGCTTTCACAGGGACCCATTGGAAATTATCAGGAAATGCTTCCGCAGTTAACCGCATATCACGGATTTGACCTTGATCTTTTTAAAAAAGGAGGGTACCGCATCATTACGGGTCTTTTTAAGAAGCTTGTGATAGCGGGCAGGGTTGCCTTTTATGTGGATACGGTATTTGCCGCGCCTGAAAGCTTTGGAGGACTTACCCTTATAATGGCCGCGTTTTTTTATCTTATCGAGATGTATGCGGATTTTTCGGGATATATGGATATAGTCTGCGGCCTGTCACAGATGCTCGGGATCAGGTTAAAGGAAAATTTCAACAGACCCTATCTTTCAAAGAATATACCGGAATACTGGAGGAGATGGCATATTTCCTTAAATGAATGGTTTAATAAGCACTTATTTATGCCTGCAGTGACGGCAAAATGGAACAGGAAGCTTTCGGGAATGCTTGGCAGGATATTTAAGAAGGCAAAAAAGGGAACTTTAAGGCTGGTATTTCCGACTATTATAGTCTGGATAATTACGGGTATCTGGCACGGAGCCAGCTTTTCGTATTTAGGATGGGGTGTGTACTTTGCCATAGTCATGCTGCTGTCATTTTGTACGACCTCTTATATAAAAAAAATAAATGAAGCGATACACTGGAATAAGGACAACATTTTTATAAAGATATTCCAGGTTATAAGAACAGTCGTGATAGTGGCGTTCGGTGAGATCATATTCAGATCGGGGAGCTTTTCGGACGCGGCTTCCTTTTATAAAAACATATTTACAAAAACACGGATAAACGGTGCCCAGATCGCCTCCGCACTTACCCCCTTCGGGAACGGAAACCAGGCCGTGGCATCGATACTTATAATAGCCGTGCTGATCACGGCACAGATCGTCGTTGAGACGGCAAAGGAAAGGGATGAGAAAGCCTTTACGGGACACCGGTATGTATATGCGGCGCTGATGCTCATTACCACAGCGCTTTTCGGAGTAACGGGCACATCAAATTTTATGTATCAGGCGTTTTAAGAGATGAAAAAGATTATAATAACACTGGCTGCCGCTCTTATGGTGATAACAGCCGCAGTCGGATTTAAAAATATATATTCCTGTGAAATGCCGATAAAAAACAGAGGTATACGGGATGCGCTGAATTCCGGGGATCTTGAAGTGCTTTTTATCGGTTCGTCCACCTTCCGCTCAAATGTGGATATGTCTCTTATGGATGAAGCGTATGATGGAAAGGCATATGATATCTCATACGGGGGAAACCAGCTTACAGCCACGGCCATCCAGTATGATGAGATAAAAAGAAGGTCGGATAACTCCTACGGACTCATGGTATTTGAGCTTGGACCCATGATGATAACAGAAGAGGTGGCACTATCGGATTCAAGGGTGATCTGGGACCTGTCATGGGAAGGGAAACGGGCTTTGTGGAAGAGCATGTATGAAGCGGGAGGCACCACGCCCTCAATGTTTTATGAGTATTTCGTGACTTCGGGAATGGATGATCTTTTAACATTTCCGGTGACCGAGCCGTTTTACGCAACGAGATATTATAAGGGCGCAAAGACGGGGGAAACCGCATCCGGCGGCAGGGAATTCCTTGAAAACGAGGAATTTGATATTTCGGATAAGGAGCTTGTGCCGGCACAGATAAATGCGATCTGTGATATCATAAATAAATGCGAAAGAGATAAGCAGGCCTATGTCTTCCTTGAAAGTCCCTGCTATTACAGGCTTGAGGAGGATGTAAAATTCAGGGAGTGCAGAAAGGAATTCATAAAGTTATTGGACAGCCTGAACGCACCGTATATCTTATCTTCGGATGTGGATTTTGACAACACCGACCCGGAAAATTACGAGGATATGAACCATATGTCATTTAAGGGCAGAAGAGCCTATACGAAAGAACTAATAAAGGTATTGGGAGCTGCTCGTAAATGAATTTTTACAGGTAATAGCGCAGCGCTTCTCAATCAGCTATACATTACACTATGGAGGCGGCTATGATAAATGTGACTGAGATGCTTTATAAGACGGCTTTAAGGTTTCCCGATAATAAAGCCTTTAAGGACCCTGATAAAAGCATCAGCTTTAAGGAATTGTATGATATTGCAAAAAGGACGGCTTTTGTCTTTCTTGAAGGATCGGTGTGTGAAAGCTTAAAGCAGGGGTCGCCGGTTGCTTTTTATATGGAAAAGAGCGTGGATGCCGTCTGTGTGATGTTCGGAGCGGTTTTTGCCGGAGGCTTTTACAGCTTTATAGATGTAAGACAGCCCGTAAAAAGGGCTCTTGACGTGCTTGATATCCTGAGACCTTCCGTGATCGTAACCGACAGTGAAAATACTGAGGCTGCGCATGAGCTTATTTCCGGCTATAACGGCAGTGCAGCATTGATCAATATAGAGGATCTCTTAAACAGGGCTTACAATGCAGACTACAGGGATGATATAATTAAAAAAGCGGAAAGCGGATATTACGATCTGATGCCCCTTTATGTGAATTTTACGAGCGGAAGCACGGGAAAGCCGAAGGGCGTGGCAGTATCCCACAGATCGGTCATTGATTTTATCGAAGTATTTACAAAAACCTTCGGTATAGATGAAAACGATATCCTTGCAAATCAGGCTCCCTTTGATTTTGATGTATCCGTAAAGGATATTTACAGCGCGCTTTATACAGGGGCACAGGTGCTGCTTATCCCCAGAGACTATTTTTCAAATCCCTCCGTGCTTATGGACTATCTGACGGATAACAAGGTGACCTCTCTTACATGGGCGGTTTCCGCACTCTGCTTTGTATCAATAATGAACGGCCTTGAATACAAGGCTCCCCTGACCGTAAAAAGAGTAATGTTCAGCGGTGAGGTGATGCCTGTAAAGCAGCTTAATAAATGGAAAAGGTATCTGCCGGATGCTACTTATGTAAACCTCTACGGGCCGACGGAGATTACCTGCAACTGCTCTTATCATATACTTGACAGGGAATATGAAAGGGACGGGGATATTCCCGCAGGAATCCCCTTTGAAAACGAGAAGGTTTTTCTGCTCGATGAAAACGATACGGAGGTTACCGGAAGCGGAAAGGAAGGCGAGATCTGCGTCTCGGGGACCTGTGTTGCCTTAGGATATTACAGGGATGAGGAAAGGACGGCTGCCGTTTTTACACAGAATCCCTTAAATAAATGCTATGCAGAGCGCATCTACAGAACCGGTGATATAGGAAAATATGATGAAAACGGACTTCTGCTCTATGTTTCAAGGAAGGATTTCCAGATAAAGCATATGGGGCAGAGGATCGAGCTGGGAGAGATCGAGGCATCGGTAGCTTCAATAGACGGGGTTAGCCGCGCCTGCTGTATCTATGAGGAAAAAAAGAAGAGGATAGTTCTTTTTTATACAGGGGATGCGGATAAGGATGAGGTAAGAGACGGTCTTGCAAAGAGGCTTCCGCAGTTTATGATGCCGGGAAAGACAATACATCTTGAGGAATTTCCGTTAAATAAGAACGGAAAAATTGACAGAAATGTTTTAATAGATACAATATAATCATAATTCGCAACCGGTAAAGGAGAGGATGGATATGGATAAGCTTTTGGACATTTTGTGTGATATCCGCGATGATGTGGATTTTGATACCTGTGACGATCTGATAGACGGAAAGATCCTCACTTCCTTTGACATCATTCAGATACTTGCGGCTTTGGATGATGAATATGACATTGCAATTCCCGCTACCGAGATCATACCCGAGAATTTCAACAGCGCTCAGGCTATTTATGATCTCGTGCAGAGACTGAAGGGTTAAATGAAAGAGAATATCCTTAAAAACTGTCTCTGTCTCATATATCCGGCGGCGGTACTCATCTATACGCTTAATCTGTTCTTTGAAGGAGTCAGGCCGGGTATACTGCTGACTGCGGTTTTGATCCTCGGAGTCGTGTGTATCTTTCTTTTAAGGTTTGTCACACTTAAGACGAATGAGGACAGACTTTTTGCGGCCTATTTTATCTTTAATATGCTTTCGGGCATCTGGTGTGTTTTTTACGGTATTCCGGTTTCGGTCTATCTGGGTGAGGTATCCACTACGGCACTTCCGATGCTTATGTACTATGCCGGAAGAGGCTTTACTGATAAGGAGAGCAGCAGATTTTACCAGACATACATAGCCTCCGCACTCTTTATGGGGCTGCTTGGGGTACTGCTTTATATCTGGGCTCCGCAGTTTTACCTTGATTTTTCCTACGATAACTATTTTATTTCCGTCGCGGATGTTGAAACAAGCAGGGTCAGGATGAATTCCGTGATCGGTTCGGGGGCACTTGCCGTATTTTTGACTTACGGTGTCTGCCTGTCGATAGTATTTATAAGGGATGACAGCAAAAAAAAGAAGGCCGCGGGAACTGTTACCCTTATACTCTCGGTGCTTCTGGCATTTATGGCAAACCAGCGCTCCGCGATGTTTTCCATTATCCTTATGCTCGTATTTTTCAACGTGGTTGATTACTTTATATATAAGGATAAGCCGAAAAAGCTCCTCTGGATGGAGCTTTTGGCAGCAGGCGTCTTTATTGCGGGGCTTTTTATCTTCGCAAGGGGAGTATTTGAAAAATTTTATGCAAGACTTGCCTCGATACCGTCAGGCTTTGGGGAAAGATCGGAATCATGGGTGGCTGCGGTAAACGATATGCATAATATCTTCCTCGGTGACGGACTCGGAAGCAGGGGACACAGAGCCGCCGTCTTCCAGCATTATATAGTGGCCGACGGCGGGCTTGTTAAGCTTTATACGGAAATGGGAGTGATCGGGACGTCCCTGATCATCTTCCTGCTTTTCCTTGTCTATAAAAAGTCATTAAAAAACATCGGAGCCGTGGTGGGCGAGATAGCAGTCATCACCTGTGCTGTCTTAATGTCCGTGGGCTCCAATGTCCTTGAAATGGAGCTTTGCGCTCCGATAGTTTATTTCTGCCTCGGAAGGGCTGTAAAAAAGATCAGCTGATCTTCACATCCCCGTCCTTTATCCAGTTCATTTTCTTAAGTATCACATAAAAGATATAAGATAAAAGTGCCGGAAGGACAATGCTTATAAGGAGCAGTCCGATCCAGTCAAAAGCGGTTACGGATGCCTTTAAGCCCGAAGCGACATCATTTACCCATCCCGTATAGACTCCGATAGGTCCGACCATACCGCAGGTTCCCATTCCCGATGAGACGGGGGCACCGTTCATCTGGAGCCTGAAGATACATGTGGCAACGGGACCGGTTATGATCGAGGCAAGGATCGGTGGGATCCATATTTTCGGATTTTTAACGATGTTTCCCATCTGGAGCATGGAGGTGCCGAGACCCTGTGAGATAAGACCTCCCCATTTATTATCCTTAAACGAGATGACGGCAAATCCGATCATCTGCGCGCAGCACCCTGCCACGGCAGCACCTCCGGCAAGTCCGGTAAGGGAAAGGGCGGCGCAGATGGCGGCTGAGGATATCGGGAGCGTAAGCGCTATGCCGACTACTGCCGACACGACCATTCCCATTAAAAACGGCTGAAGCTCCGTAGCCCACATTATTATATTTCCGAGCCATAGGGCGGCCTTACCGAGTGACGGCGCAAGAAGATAGGAAAGAAATATACCTGAACCGATGGTTACAAGCGGGGTGATCAGTATATCGATCTTTGTTTCCTTTGAAACGGCTTTGCCAAGCTCCGAGGAGATTATCGCAATAAAGAGGACCGCCAAAGGTCCGCCCGCACCGCCAAGGGCGTTTGCCGAAAACCCGACGGCAACCATCGAAAAAAGGACTAAAGGCGGACACTGCAGCGCATAGCCTATTGCAAGAGACATTGCCGGACCGCTCATTGCGCTTGCTATGCCGCCTACCGTATAGGGTATCCCGGATATTTCGGCAACCGTCTGCGTAAGGAACGGGATGTTAAACTGCCTGCCCAGGGAATCAAGGATCGTTCCGATAAGAAGCGAGCAGAAAAGCCCCTGAGCCATAGCGCCCATGGCATCTATGAGATACCGCTTTGCGGATATCTCGATATTCTTTTTTTTCATAAATGCTTTCAATTTTTCCATAATCTCTCCTTTGACCGTATCACATCACGGTCCTTCAACAATAAAGCTTTATAAATCTTTAGGAACTGTGAAAAATCAACCGAACATTAAAGCAGGATGTTCAAGTTAATTGTTTACAGTTCCTTTACATAATGTACTTGAATTTATATGTAAAATCAAGTATCATTAGGAAGTTGACGAAAGCCAATTTATTTTAAATATTTTATTAGGAGGATTTGAAAATGGCAGTAAAAGTAGCAATCAATGGTTTCGGACGTATCGGACGTCTTGCCTTCAGGCAGATGTTTGGAGCAGAGGGCTATGAGGTAGTTGCGATAAACGACCTTACATCTCCCAAGATGCTGGCTCACCTTCTTAAGTATGATTCATCACAGGGCAAGTACGCTCTGGCTGATAAGGTATCTGCAGGTGAGGATTCCATCACTGTAGACGGAAAGACACTTAAGATCTACAAAGAGCCCGATGCAAATAATTGCCCCTGGGGTGAGCTTGGCGTAGACGTTGTTCTTGAGTGCTCAGGATTCTATACATCAAAGGAGAAGGCTCAGGCTCATATCAATGCCGGCGCAAGAAAGGTTGTTATCTCTGCTCCTGCAGGAAATGATCTTCCTACTATAGTATACAATGTTAACCATACAACACTTAAGCCTGAGGATAAGATCATCTCAGCCGCTTCATGTACTACAAACTGCCTTGCACCCATGGCTAAGGCTCTTAACGACCTTGCTACCATCAAGTCAGGTATCATGAGCACTATCCACGCTTACACAGGCGATCAGATGATCCTTGACGGACCTCAGAGAAAGGGTGACCTTCGCCGTTCAAGAGCAGGCGCGATCAACATCGTTCCCAACTCAACAGGTGCTGCAAAGGCTATCGGCCTTGTTATCCCCGAGCTTAACGGCAAGCTGATCGGTTCCGCACAGAGAGTTCCCACTCCCACAGGCTCAACCACTATCCTTGTTGCTACAGTTGAGAAGTCAGTTACCAAGGAAGAGATCAACGCAGCAATGAAGGCAGCAGCTACAGAGTCCTTCGGATACAACGAGGAAGAGATCGTTTCAAGCGATATCGTAGGAAGCACATACGGCTCTATCTTCGATGCTACCCAGACTATGGTTGGCGAGGATAATCTGGTTCAGGTTGTTTCATGGTATGATAACGAGAATTCATACACAAGCCAGATGGTTCGTACGATCAAGTACTTCAGCGAGCTCGGCTGAGAAAAGCTTTAAGGAAAGACACAGGACTGCCCCGGCGGATGCCATGGTCGGCATGAGACTGTTCCTTAAGATCATCGAATAATGTAACATATTAAAGGTCCGGTCCTGATCAGACCGGACCTTTACTGGATTATAGGAGGTATTTTATGGCACTTAATAAAAAGACGGTTGATGATATCAGCGTAAAGGGCAGAAGAGTTTTAGTCCGCTGCGATTTCAACGTACCGCTTAAGGGCGGCGAGATCACGGACGAGACACGTATCGTGGCTGCTCTTCCCACAATAAAGAAGCTTATTTCCGACGGTGGAAAGGTTATTCTCTGCTCACATCTCGGAAAGGTAAAGAACGGCCCCAACGAGGGAGAATCGCTTGCACCCGTTGCAAAGAGGCTTTCCGAGAAGCTCGGCAAGGATGTTAAATTCATAAACGACGATCATGTTACAGGTGATGCTGCAACAAGCGCTGTTAATGCAATGAATGACGGGGATGTTATCCTTATTCAGAATACAAGGTTCAGAGGCAAGGAAGAGACAAAGCCCGAAGAGGCGGGAGAGACCTTTGCCAAGGAGCTTGCCGAGCTTGCCGATGATTATGTATGTGATGCATTCGGCTCGGCTCACAGGGCTCATGCTTCGGTTGCCGTAGTTACAAAGTATATCCGTGAAAAGGGCGGAAACTGCGCTGTAGGATATCTTATGCAGAAGGAGATCGATTTCCTCGGAAACGCTGTTGAGAATCCTGTACGTCCCTTTGTCGCAATACTCGGCGGAGCTAAGGTTGCAGACAAACTCAAGGTTATCGACAATCTGCTCGAGAAGGCCGATACCCTTATCATCGGCGGCGGTATGGCTTATACCTTCGTTAAGGCACAGGGCGGTTCCGTAGGAAAGTCTTTGGTTGATGACGAAAAGCTTGATTACTGCAAGGAGATGATAGCAAAGGCCGAAAAGCTCGGAAAGAAGCTTCTTCTTCCCGTGGATACTGTTGCGGCTGACGGTTTCCCCGATCCGATCGATAATCCCGATCTGGCTACCACGGTAGTTAAGACAGATGAGATCCCTGCTGATAAGGAGGGTCTTGATATCGGACCCGATACCGCAAAGATCTATGCCGATGCCGTAAAGAGCGCTAAGACCGTTGTATGGAACGGACCCATGGGCGTTTCCGAAAATCCCGTACTTGCAAAGGGTACGATCGCAGTTGCACAGGCACTGGCGGATACGGATGCGACCACGATCATCGGCGGCGGTGATTCTGCTGCAGCGGTAAATAACCTCGGCTTTGGTGACAAGATGACCCATATCTCTACAGGCGGCGGTGCTTCCCTTGAATTCTTAGAGGGTAAAGCACTTCCCGGAGTAGTAGCCGCGGATAACAAATAAGATATTAGAAATTAGCCAGTGGCTCATTTCTCGGCACGCTTATGAGCGCTAAGCGCGAATGTGCCGCGGGGCTCCGGCTATGGAAATGACTGTGGCTCAATATAAATTTCTAAAATAGTAATAAGGTAAAAAAATACGGAGGAAAAAATAATGGCAAGACGCAAGGTAGTAGCGGGAAACTGGAAGATGAACATGACTCCCACACAGACAACGGAGCTTATCAACACATTAAAGCCTCTCGTTGTAAGTGATGATGTGGATGTTATCTTCTGCGTACCCGCAATAGACATACCCGCAGCTGTAGAAGCTGCAAAGGGCACAAACATAAAGATCGGTGCCGAGAATATGTATTTTGAGGAAAAGGGCGCTTTTACGGGTGAGATATCACCTGATATGATCGTGGATGCAGGCGCCGGCTATGTTATCATCGGTCATTCCGAAAGACGCGAATATTTTGCCGAGACAGACGAGACTGTAAACAAGAAGGTATTAAAGGCATTCGAGCACGGCCTTACCCCGATCATCTGCTGCGGAGAGTCCTTAAAGCAGAGAGAGCAGGGCATTACGATCGACTGGATACGCCAGCAGATCAAGATCGCCTTCATCGATGTAACCGCAGATCAGGCTAAGAAGGCTATAATCGCATATGAGCCGATCTGGGCTATCGGAACAGGCAAGACCGCTACCTCCGATCAGGCCGAAGAGGTTTGCTGCGCTATAAGAGCCTGCATCAAAGAGCTTTATGATAATGATGTGGCTGAAGCGATAACGATCCAGTACGGCGGATCGGTCAATGCCGGCAATGCAGCCGAGCTTTTCGCAAAACCCGACATCGACGGCGGTCTCGTGGGCGGAGCAAGCTTAAAGCCCGATTTCGGAAAGATCGTAAACTACAAATAAAAGCAGTGATTTTTGAACAAAACAAGGACCATCGCACAAAACAGGTGCGATGGTCCTTTTGGGTATCATAATATGATGTTGGGGTCAAAAGGTACTTTTGACCCCAACATCATATTATACCCGCAGGCATCCTTAGGTATGTCATATTTTAAAAACAAAAGATGGCATTGACTTTGATTTTGCTGTATTTTAATATATATCCAAGTGTGGGTAAATCCCGCAAAGTTCAAAAGGAGAGCTTTTAGATGGAAAATGTGGCTACGATCGCGCTTCAGGACGGACAGGTATTGGCAGAGGATATTACAGTCGGTGACAAGGTTGCGATAAAAAAGGGCACTAAGGTAGACAATATAATCAGACAGAAGCTTCAGGCTTTCAAGCTGATGAGTGTTATGGTAATGGAACCCTCTGATTACGCCGAGACCTACTATGAAAAGGTCAGACTCTCAAAAGAATTCAAAGCCTTTCAGGAGGTTTACAACGCAAATCTCGTTGCCTATAAGGTGGCGGTTGATTCTTTTATATATAATAAAGTACCCTTCAGGCTGCCGGAGCTTAAGGAAATGGCCGAAAAGCTCTGTCCTTCAAATCTTCTGGGGAAAACCTTATTTGCATATATAAATCTGCTTATCCCCAATGAGGCAAATATGTCCTTTGCACACGGACTGAACGTGGCACTTATCTGCAGGGTGATGGCACGCTGGTTTAATCTTAATCCGGCGGATACGGACACCCTCGTATATTCCGGCTTTTTATATGATATCGGCAAATTCCTGCTTCCGCAGGATATCATCTGGAAGCCCGAAAAGCTCACAAAGCTTGAATTCGATCTGATAAAGACCCATGCCTTCCACGGGTATTATCTGTTAAAAAAATCCTACGGAATAAATGAACATATATTAAATGCAGTCCTTCAGCACCATGAAAGGACAGACGGCTCCGGTTATCCCCAGGGGCTTACTGCTGATCAGACCGATCCCTTCGCAAAGATGATAGCGATCGCGGATGTATATGAGGCTATGACGGCACCGAGAACCTACAGGGAGCCTATGAGCCCCTACAAGGCAATACAGATAATAGAAGAGGAAAGTCTGCAGAAATACGACACTTTTTATATAACCACATTCTTACAGCATATAGTGGACGAGCTTATCGGCAACAGGGTAAGGCTTTCAAATTCGATGGAGGGCGAGGTTATAATGAATAACAGGAATGACCTTGCCAGACCGGTTGTAAAATGCGGTGATCAGATAATCGATCTTTCACAGAACAGAAGTATAAGTATAGTAGCGATAGCCTGAAAAACTGTTATTGTCAAACAGAGGTTAATTTGATATTATATCTGATGATTTCGAGGTCAAAAGGTGCTTTTGACCCCGGAATCATCTTATCACTGGTGCCCTGATGCACCGGATGGGGCTGTAAAAATAACGCATATATATGTTTTTTATACAGCTTTCGTACTAAGGAGGTAAAGTATGAAGGGACGTATGAGTACAGATCTTGGAAGCATATCCATAGATGCGGAGACCATAGCGCAGTATGCGGGCACAGAAGCCATGGAGTGCTTCGGCATCGTGGGTATGGCGGGTTATTCCATGAAGGACGGCATTGTAAAGCTTCTTAAACAGGAAAGCCTGACAAGAGGTATCAATGTGACGCTCAATAAAAACAAGATATCTATAGATTTCCACATCATCGTAGCCTACGGAGTGAGCATACGTGCTATAGCCGATAATCTTATGAGCAATGTGAAATATAAGGTGGAAGGATATACCGGGCTTAATGTGGAAAAGATCAACATCTTCGTCGAGGGTGTTAAGGTTATTGAGGAATTATGATAAATTCGGAGGAGTGAAAAATTGTCTGAAATGACACTTGATGCAAAAAAGGTTGCAAGAATGCTTCTTGCGGGAGCCGCAGAGCTTAACCGCCAGAAGGAAAAGATAAATGAACTGAACGTATTTCCGGTACCGGACGGTGACACCGGTACAAATATGACACTTACCATGATGTCGGCAACGAAGGAGGTTCTGGGTTTAGGGGACGAATTCGATATGCCCGCACTGTGCAAGGCAATATCCATGGGCTCCTTAAGAGGGGCAAGAGGCAACTCCGGAGTTATTATGTCACAGCTTTTAAGGGGCTTTACCAAAGAACTCAGGGAATATGAAGAGGTTACTCCCAAGGTGATAGCACTCTGCTTTAACAAAGCATGTGAAACGGCTTATAAGGCAGTGATGAAGCCTAAAGAGGGTACGATCCTCACAGTTGCAAAGGGAGCCGCTGCAAAGGCTGCAGAGCTTTGCGAAAACGGTGAGGATATGGAAAGCTTTGCAAAGGGGATCGTGGAGCATGCAGAATATGTGCTTTCACAGACTCCCGAAATGCTTGATGTATTAAAGCAGGCAGGAGTTGTTGATTCGGGCGGACAGGGTCTTGTGGCTGTACTTACAGGAGCGCTTGATGAGCTTTTGGGAAGAGCCGAAGAGTTTGATATGGATGCAATGACGGGCCAAGGCGCCTCCTCTGTCGGGATCAACCGTGACGCTGTTGCGAATGCAGATATCAAATTCGGTTACTGTACCGAATTTATCATAATGCTGAACCGCGTATTTAACGCAAAGAACGAAAAGGACTTCAAGGATTATCTTGAATCCATCGGTGATTCAATCGTATGTGTGTCCATGGACGAGATAGTAAAGGTACATGTCCATACAAATCATCCGGGCCTTGCGTTTGAAAAGGCTCTTACCTACGGGGCGCTTACCTCCATGAAGATCGATAATATGAGGGAGGAGCATACGGAGCGTCTCTTTAAGCTCGATCACGGTAAATATGTGGAGCGTGACCCTTCCGAGCTCAATCTTACGGGTCAGGCGGGTACGGCAAACGGTCCGATACCGGTCCGTGTAGCAAAGGCAGAGGCTGTGTTAAACAGTGTAGAGATAAAGGAAGAGCCGAAGGAAAGAATGAAGTACGGCTTTATCGCGGTTTCGGCCGGTGACGGAATGAAAAGCATCTTTGAAGAGCTGGGTGCGGATGAGATCATTTCCGGCGGTCAGACAATGAACCCCTCTACGGAGGATATGATCAACGCGATAGAAAAGATAAATGCCGATAATATATTCATTCTGCCCAATAACAAAAACATAATACTTGCGGCAAATCAGGCAAAGGCAATGACAAAGGATAAGAACATCATAGTAATACCCACAAAGACAGTTCCGCAGGGTATCACCGCTCTCATCAATTTCATCGCAGACCATTCTCCCGAAGAAAATGAGGAGACGATCAATGAAGAGATAAAAAGGGTAAAGACCGGTGAGGTCACCTATGCCGTGCGTGATACGGTAATAGACGGCAAGGAGATAAAGCAGGGCAATATTATGGGCATCGGAGATAAACAGATCCTTGCAGTGGGTGACGATATAGAAAAGGTTACTATCGAGATGACCGGTAATCTTATCACCGATGACGATTCACTCATAAGTATCTATTACGGTGAAGAGACGAAGGAAGAGGATGCACAAAGCCTTGGCGCAAAGCTTGAAGAGCTTTATCCTGATCTTGATGTTGAAATGCAGCCGGGTGGACAGCCTGTGTATTATTACGTGATCTCCGTGGAATAAATATGAGCCATGGAGCTGACCGATGATATAACAAATCTTAAAGGGATCGGAGACAGGACAGCCGGCCTGTTTAATAAGGTCGGCGTTTTGTCTGTCAGGGACTTGTTAAACTATCTCCCGAACGATTATATCAGATATCCCGAATTAAAAAAGGTAAATGAGATCGTCTGCGGCACAAAAGCTGCCGTAACTCTTACGATAAGCAGTATGCCGTCCGTGACGCATATCCGCGGAATGTCCGTGCTTAACTGTACGGCAAAGGACGATACGGGTACTGTGAACCTTTCATGGTATAATATGCCATATCTGAAAAAAACAATCCGGCCGGGAATGACCAGAGTGTTTTACGGGAATACCAAAGCATATAAGGGCGTTTACAGCATTGTACAGCCAAAGGTATTCAGCAGGGAAAACTATGCCCTTGAACAAAACACACTCAATCCCGTCTATCCCCTCACAAAGGGACTTACCTCAAAGACAATACAAAAAGCACTAAAGCAGGTCTTTGAAGAATGCAGCTTCCCCGATGATTTCTTAAATGAAGAGGAGAGAAAAAAGCTCGGACTTGAGGAGCTCTATAAAAGCCTTAAGACGATGCACTTTCCGGCTGATACAGGCGAGGTTAAAAAGGCAAGGGAAAGACTTGTCTTTAATGAGTTCTATTTCTTTATACGCAATGTGAGACTCTTAAAAAATGACAGGGAAAAAGCAAAGAATGCCTTTAAGATCATAGAGTCCGCGAAAGCTGAAAGATATATCGAGAGCCTTCCTTATAAGCTTACGAAGGCTCAGATAAATGCATATAATGACATAGTATCGGATATGAGCGGGGATTTTGCCATGAACAGGCTCATACAGGGAGATGTCGGATCGGGTAAGACCGTTGTGGCAATGCTTGCAATGATAAATGTCATTGAAAACGGCTATCAGGCGGCTCTTATGGCACCTACAGAGGTGCTTGCCGCTCAGCATATGAATAATCTGAGCGGGGTCGCAAAAAAAATGGGGATAGAAAGTGTTCTTTTAACCGGAGCGCTTACCGAGAAGGAAAAGCGTCTTGCAAGAGAAAAGATAAGCACGGGTGAGGCAAAGCTTGTGATCGGTACGCATGCGCTCATAACGGACCTTGTGGAGTTTAAGGATCTCGGACTTGTGGTGACCGATGAACAGCATCGTTTCGGGGTGAATCAGAGAAAGGCACTGAGTGAAAAATGTAAGGGCAATATGCCGCATGTCCTCGTGATGAGCGCCACACCCATACCAAGGACGCTTGCCATAATCATATACGGAGATCTTGACATATCGGTAATGGATGAGGTGCCTGCCGTAAGGCTCCCCATAAAAAACTGCGTAGTCGGCAGGCAGTACCGGCCGAAGGCGTATTCATTCATAAAAAAAGAGGTTGAAGCGGGCCATCAGGCATATGTGATCTGCCCTTTAGTGGAGGAAAGCGAAAACAGCAGCCTTGAAAATGTCACGGATTACTCGGAAAGATTAAGGCAGATATTGCCGGAAAATATCAGAGTGGGACTCCTTCACGGAAGGATGAGGCCGAAGGAAAAGGATGCCGTGATGGAGGATTTTAAGGAAGGACGCATAGATGTACTTGTCTCCACCACCGTGGTTGAAGTTGGAGTGGATGTACCCAATGCCACGGTAATGCTGATCGAAAATGCCGAGTGCTTCGGACTTTCACAGCTCCATCAGCTTCGGGGCAGGATCGGCAGAAGTGATCTGCAGAGCTACTGCATATTTATTGACAA
>JAGBOJ010000140.1 GCA_017633935.1 Lachnospiraceae bacterium
GGTTCCTTTTTCTCAATTCTCTTTACCTTTCGAAGAAGCCAAGCGTTTTCAGCATCTCTACCGTTTTTTTCAGATAATCCATATCGATTATGGACCATTTGAAGCCAAGTCTGTAGAGTGCTTTTACCGTAAACCCATTTTCGATCCCATTCTCGATCCTTAAGGCATCATCATCCAGATTGTAGTTTATCAATGGAGCCACAAAATGATTGTGTTCTTCGTCTGCAACCATCTCCTTCAGCTTCCTGTCAAAGTCATCCTCACCGATCACGCTGATATCAAAGCCGCTTTCCGAAAGTGCATAGATGAAATCTCCCATCTCGATACTGTGAGAATTATATGCATGAAATACCGTGAATTTTCTGTCTGTTCCTGACAGAAGCAACACGGCCCTGGCCACCTCATCTATGGGGGACAGCTCATCAGCCTCATCCATCTCCTGTACCGGAAAGCTCTTCATGAAAACATATGATTTTAACGTATTCATAAAGTTGTTGGTATGGAAATTGATCTGGAACTCGCCATCCACGTGTCTGCTCATGAGATTTCCCAGCCTTATCACCTTGGCATCAAGCCCGCTTGATGCAATGGCATTAATAACATGTTTTTCCGCAAGATACTTAGAGTAAACATATCCGTTGGATTCAACCTCCTGCCCGATCTCAAGCCTGTCTTCAGTAAGAATATCTCTCCCGCCTCTGTCCCTAAAACTATCACCGGCAACCGATACCGTTGACAGTTGTATCAGCCGGGCCTTTTTCTTTATGCATAGATCGATCAGGTTGTCAACACCATATACGTTGATCCGCTTAAGATATTCCGGCTGTGCAAAATGCTTTACACATGCGGCGCAGTTTATTACGGTGTCAAAATCGAGTTCTTCAAGTTTCTTTACACTTTCCGGATCGGTTATGTCTCCGTCGATCACGACTAACCTGTCGTCCTCTGTCGCAATATCGATCTCATCAAAATAATAAAAGAAGGTCGACTTAAGCCTTTCCCCGGCTGATACTCTGGTGCTTCTGACAAGGCAGAATATCTTATTCGTATGGCCGCAAAGAAGTTCCTTCAGTATGTGGATGCCCAGAAATCCGGTTGCACCGGTCAGGAGCACATTCCCGAGATCACCAGGGGTTATCTCATTTACATATTCGGCCGTGTTGTATTTCAGCACACTGTACTGATCTTCTTCATTTTGTGGCTCCACTTTTTCATCTGACGGTATATCAAGGATAACGCTTTCCTCACCGAGTTTTTCCTCAATAAGCTTTGAAAGCTCCTCCACAGTGGGATGTTCAAAAACATCCTGAAATACTACGGGCAGATTGTCTGTCATGGCAGCCATCATAAGTCTGGCTGCGGTAAGAGACGTTCCTCCCAGCTCAAAGAAACTTTCATCAATCCCGATATTGTCGAGATTCAACGTCTTTTTGAAGAGATCAAGGATCCTCTCCTGCATTTTTGTTTCCGGTTTTTTCAGCCTTCTGTTTGTTCCTGTGCCTTTTATCTCGGGAAGCGATTTCTTATCGATCTTTCCGTTTGCGGTCAGCGGCATCTCGTCAAGCTGCATAAAAGCCTGCGGTACCATATATGCAGTCAGTTTTGAAGCCAGATGCTTTTTCAGTGCTTCTATATCCACCCTTTCATCAGCTGTAAAATAAGCTGCCAGATATTCGGTCTCCCTTTTTGCAACTATCACGATACTCGATCGGACAGCGGGAAAGGAGTTCAGAACGCTTTCTATCTCTCCAAGCTCCACCCGAAGTCCCCGAAGCTTGACCTGATTGTCTATCCTTCCGTGGTATTCTATCTGCCCGTCGGAGAGGATTCTTACAAGGTCCCCTGTCCTGTATGCCCGTTGTCCCAACAGGGTGATAAAACACTTTTGGGTAAGGTCATCCCTTCCGATGTATCCCCGGCCCACACCGTCTCCAAGGATCACAAGTTCACCCACGGCACCGGGCATCTGGAGCCTGCCGTCACGATCCACTGTAGCCGCACTTACATTCACGTTGGGTATTCCTATCGTGATATTTTCCGTCTCGGTGATAACCTTCATGGTACAGCTTATGGTCGCTTCCGTGGGACCGTATCCGTTCATGATGTGGATATCGGGAACGATCCGGGTAAGCTTTGAAAAAAGCGCCGGGGGGAAAGCCTCTGCTCCGAGATCGATGGACTTTAATCCTGCCACGGCTTTTCTGAACACATCCATATCCAGCATGTTCATGATATATCCCGGCGTACAGCTCATTACATCTACATGATTCCTTATCATTAGCTCCGAAATACGGTTGGGATCCATTATCTCCTCATGCGTTGCAAGTACCACCGTCAGTCCGTTCGAGAGCGGAACAAATTCCTCCATGATGGAAAAATCAAAGGTAAGTGCCGCAACTGCAAGGCTCACATGCGCCAACTGCGTATATCCCCTGATCTCGTGGTTCTTTTCGTCATCATCGACGAAATTAACAAGGTTTTTATTAGTCAGCATAACACCCTTGGGCGTGCCTGTGGATCCTGACGTGTATATAACATACGCCAGGGAATCATAAGGAACACTTACATTCAGATCAGATCTATGGGATGCTGTGATGCAGTCTTCAACGTATAATACCTTCACGCCGGAGGCTATGATGTGTTCAAAGAGCTCCGCTCTTTTCTCTGCTATCCTTTTCTCTGTAATAACTGTATTCGTCCCTGAATCCTTCAGTATGAAATTTATCCTGTCCTCGGGATATTCGGGATCTATGGGACAGAATGCGGCACCGCTTTTTAATACACCCTGCCTCATCACATATGCATAACTGTTTCTGTCCGCCAAAACGGCAACGATCGAGTCAGGGACCGCTCCCTCTTCACGGAGTATATATCCGACGCAGTTTGCTTCCTCGTTGAGCTCACGGTAGGTAAGGGTTCTGTCTTCGGCAATCAGGGCAGGTCTTTGTGGATTTTTTGTTGCAGCGTCCTGCAATAGCCTGTACGCAGCCCTTTCCGCCACAGGAAATGCTGTATCATAGAGATTTTTAATTGACTCCTCATTTTCCCTTGTAACAAGGGAGATGTCACCAAGCTTTTCTTTTACCAGCATTTCCGATATGACATTGTCAAGAACCACGCAGAAGCCGTTAATGGTATAGACGGTATAGCATGCCGGATCGTATTCAAACAGATACAGGATCTTTTCTTCCTTGAGAGCTATATCAAGGCCGAAGGGGGCTTTTGCCTGAGAAACGGGCAATTCGGTTTCCGTTGCATCCTCACCGCAAAGGGTCATCATACCCTTTTGTTCTCCCTGATAGGCAAAAAGCACATCCGAACTGATGCCGTAATCCCTGTGTATCTCGGCAAAACTGACTATATCGTTTATCATTGCATTTATAAGATAAGCCTGGCAGCCTTCAATATATGAGAGCACGGACTCCTCCCGATCTGCCGACATCATCACCGGTAATGTTTTTACAAACATTGACACCGCCCGTTCAAGCCTTTGGTCTATCCTTCCGTTATATATTGTTGCAAATATTGCGCTTTCGCTTCCTGTATATGCCTTGAGTGCCAGACCGAATGCCGCAGTAAAAAATGCGTTCGGGGTCACATTGTTTTCCGAGCAGAAATCCCGCACCCTGTCTGCCGGAATGCTTCCTGACCTGTTATCAATAGCAATGGTTTCCTTTGAATCCGTTTTTTCATACAGCGGGAGAGTCACGGCATCGCAACCCTTATAAATGCTGTCGTACCATGACTTTGCAGCTTCATACCGGGCGGTGCTCCTCATCTTTTCCTCATCAACAGCCCTGTCAAAACCCGTGTATGTCTCTCCTGCCACTTCCTTTCCGTCATACGCATGGTTGATGTCCTCAAGCAGTATGCTTATGGAAGCACCGTCACTTATGATGTGATGAGTATCGAGAAACAGATACTTCCCATTCTCATGGTCAAACAGGCAGCATCTGTATAAAGGCTCCTTCGACAGCAGATCAAACGGACGGACCAGCTCCTCCATCTGAGGCTCTTCGTTCTTTATCGGAATAATGACTGATGCTGTCCTATTCTTTACCGCAACGATATCACCGTTCTCAGCCTTTTCAAAAGACACTGACAGATACGGATGAGCCTCCACCACCTTTTTCAGGGCACTTTTTAACTTTTCCATATCAACCTGTGCCCCAAGCCTGTAAAGACAAGGTATATTGTATATGGTGGAATCGGGAAATTTGAGCCAGTCAAAATAAATTCCAAGTTGTGTCTGTGTAAGCGGATATTTTTCCATTTCTCTACCTCTCTTTTTGATCCTTAAAATATATTATCATCCTTCTTGCAAAATTGAACTCTGAGCAAATGACTTCTCCGTATCTTTTTTCGTCTTCATCATCCGTATCGCCCTGTGTACCTGTAATATCATGCTTTGCCAGGTACCTTAGTACGACCGATCTCTCATCAACATCGCTTTGAATTATTATAAAAGAGCACCGCACTTTTATTTTCGGATCCAGTGCATTTTCAAAAGGATAAAGAAGCTTTGAACAAACGGTCTTAAATTCATCCTCAGACAGATATTTTTTTGCGGCGTCAGACCATCCTTTTATTACGGACGAAGACGCATATCCGCCGGTGATATACATAAGATCTGTTTTTGTGTCAGGCTTCAGATCACTGAACATATTGCAGTAAAATGCAAAGTAGAGGATCACTGCGATATTTGCTGCAAGAGTAGCATACCACGGCGCATCATGCGGCAGCACCCGGGCCAGAAGAAGTGTAAAGAATATCTGTATTAAACCCTGTATCACAAAAGAGATATTTGCTTTTTTTTCTTCATCCACAGAGCTTAAGTAATTCACAAATATGGTATTTACAAGCACGAAAAGCTGAGCAAAGGACATGATCCTGATAGAACCCGGCAGTACCTCTCTCATGATGGGATCATCAACCGAAAAGAATATCATCAGCCATTCGGGGTATATCAAAAGGGAAAGGACAAGGGGAAACAGCAGTATTACTCCTATTGTCAGGGCAAAGCGCTTTACAAGCCTCAGCCCGTGCTCGTTGCGTTCTCCGTGATAGGATGCCGCAAGGGGCATTACTGCCTCGCTTATGCCTGCTATGATGATAGTTGCGATAAGCTCGAGATTTTCGATGACAGCAGCATTTCCCAGCCCGCTTGTTCCGATATCCCTGCTCAACACGAAATTCCCGGCCAGAACCTGAAAGACGATTATGAGATACATGAGGGCTTCGGGAGTGCCCGGCATGATGATCTCCTTTATCTTCAGGGCTTCGTACCCCTTCCGGTCAAAGATGAATCTGCACATCCTGTCCTTCCTGCAAAAATGTATCAGGAACACACATACTCCGCAAAAGGCACCGAAAACCGTACCAAAGGCGGTCACCCATATCCCCTGATCGAAAACAAACAGGCCGATCCAGTCAATGATCATATTTACGATACCCATCACGATACCGCCGGCCATCGCAAGATTCGGGTCATTGTCATCCGTCAGTATATAAGCCCCCGCAAATTCCAGCACATAGAAGACCATCCCCGCAAGCAGCACCAGCAGATATTCTTTGGCATACCCGGTGTTTTCAGCCGTTGCGCATAAAAAAACAAGGATGGGATCTATAAAAATAATACAAAGCACACTCAGAACAATCGCAGCTGCGGCGGTCCATATCACCGCAACCGTGAACATCCTTCCGGCTCTTTTTTTCTCTCCGGCACCCGATGCCTTGGCAATACCGATACCGCCGCCCATTCCACCAAGCACTGCAATGATATTAAAGAAATAATACACGGGTGATACGGTGGAAAATGCCGAAAGCGCCGTATCCCCCAACTTAGCCGATACGCATACAGAATCCACAAGCGGAGCCAGCTGACCAAAGATCATGGCGAGCACTGCCGGTATTATATACCTGATATACGCTTTTCCGATAAATATCCTTTCACTTTTATCATTAATGGTCTTTTCCATTTTTCAGTTCATCCTATATGCCCGGCAATCGTTTTCAGATTCTCAATGATAGTTATATGCTGCGGGCAAACACTCTCACACTGACCACAGGCAACGCAATCCGTCACCATTCCGCCTCCGCCCTCCAGAAGCTGCGGATAATCGGAATAATTCACAAACCATTCCTTTTCTTCCAGATCATCAAAAGTATTTTCGTTGTACA
>JAGBOJ010000141.1 GCA_017633935.1 Lachnospiraceae bacterium
AGACACCTTCTTCATCTGCTCCGGATAAGGTCTTTAATGGCTGGTATTCGGCGTTGAATTCCAAGGGACAGCAGTACAAGGGTGGTGAAAGGGTCAAAAAGGATATGATCCTTTATGCCGGATATGTAGATCAGGCTGACATAGTACATGTGACAGGCGTGTCATTAGACAGCCATGAGTTGACAATGAAGGTCGGAGAGAATCGCAGGCTAAAGGCGACTGTCATTCCATCGAAAGCTACAGAAAAGTCTTTAAGCTGGACAAGCTCTGAGCCTTCAGTGGCTACTATTGATCAGAACGGAAATATCAAAGGCCTTGCATCGGGAAAAACGACAGTTACGGTTGTGGCAGCAGACGGTGGTTATTCTGACAGCTGCGTGGTCACAGTGACAAATGACGGAGGAAGTTCAGGCGGAGATGAGCCGGGTGGCGGAGATGAGCCTGGAAATGAGGATGTGACTGTTTCAGAGAATAAGACGGGGCTTGATCCTGACGATGTGATTGCAGGCGAACATGCCTATATGGTCAAGGGGCAGAGTTATGTATTCGGTAAGGGTCAGTGGACAACAAATAATAAGAAGGTAGTTTCAGTAATCGCGAAAACCGGAAAAGCAACTGCAAAAGCAGAGGGTACTGCTACTATGACAAACGGTGATATAAGGTATGAGGTCACCGTGGTCAATCCGGTTATGAGTACAAAGAAATTGTCTGTGCGGGTCAATGAGGAAGGTACATTAAAGCTCGGAGGAATTGACAGTACACTTTCAGCACACTATCCGGTTACATGGGTATCTTCTAAGCCTACAACAGTATCCGTAAAAGGAGGGACAGTATCCGGAATAACTCCGGGAAATGCGAAAATAACAGCATATGTGAAGGGAAGAGCCTACTCCTGTTCGGTGACGGTTACGGATTCGTACAGTGTACCTAAAAAATTTGATGATGTTAAGTCGGTCTGGATCAAACCTTTCCAGAAGGTCACCATAAGATATTCATCAGGCGTGTTCAATCCCGGAAAGGCCGTCTGGTATACGGTCAGCGGAGGAACGGCTGTATCAATGGATGTTGTTTTGAATAAAAAGAATGTTGTGACAGGCTATCAAAACGGGATAGTAAGTATTACTTCCGACGGAAGAATGTCCGGTATCAAAGAGGGTACGAGTGTCGTAAGGGGAGTGGATAATGCCGGAAGAGAAGCTGTCTTCACCGTTAATGTGAGTACAATCTCGCAGAAAAAGACTCTGTACATCAACAGATCAAAGAGCCGTAGTCTTACATACTATAAAGTTAATGCTAAAAAAGCCCAGTGGAGTTCGGATGATCCGGATATAGCATCAGTCAGCAAAACCGGAAAGGTAATGGGCCTTAAGAGCGGAAAGACTGTTATACGCTGTATCTACAATGGATTCACTTTTATAAGTGTTGTTTACATTGAGAATCCGGCTCTTGTTACGGATGAAAGACTGACAGAAGGCAGCAGGGAAGGACAGTACACACTTAAACTGTCAACGGTATCGGGATCGGAGATATATGATATCAGGACAAAAGATATCGTTCAGCCGGTATTCTGGAAAAGCAGCAATAGGAAGGTTGTATTTGTTGATGAATATGGGAGGCTTACGGCAAAAGCAAAAGGAAAAGCTGTTATCTCTGCAGCTGTAAACGGAAAACAGTTAAAAATCACGGTAAAGGTAGAGAATTTGGATCAATGATATGTGAATCTGCAGTAAGGTCTGCCGCAACATCTGTTGCGGCAGACCCTTTTCTTTTATCGGAAAAATCCGACTGATATGCGGATATGACTTTTATTGTTCCTTAAGCTCGAGATACAGAGCAGCCTTGGAATTGTAAATATACGGATTTACCCAGAATATTCCGAGAATACCGCATGTGATAAGTGAAAGAAGTCCCCATCCTATAAATGAAAGATCAAAAACAAAGGCCTTCCATTTATTTCCGTTCATCATCTCACGGGATTTATCGATGACCTCTTTGGCGGATAATTCGGGATAATCCTTTATGATATAGGGAACCATTCTGTAGGAATAGGATTTTATGATACCCGGAATGATAAACAGGCAGGTCCAGAGTGCCAGAAAAAGGTCTTTTAAGAATAAGGTTATGAATACATGAACGTAATTGCCGAAGCCCTCTCCTATAGTTCCGATGGGAGCGTCCTGTGTCTCCACATTCTTACGGAAAAATCTGTAGCAGCCAACCTTTAAGGGGTTGATCAAAAATATCTTCAATATAATGGAAACAACCGAGGCAAAAAGAATCGCACCGCCTGCTATGGCGATCAGCATTGCCAGTACCTCCGGATCGAGTGACTGAAGTGAGCTTGTCACATCCTGTCCTTCGCTTGAAGCCGATACCGCATTGCTTCCGCTGCTTGCGACAGACCCAGATGAACCGGCCGTCACTACTCCCAGCAGTAAGGACGTAGCCACACAGGGCCAGTAATTTGCTTTGAAAGCACCTTTGCCTTTGCTCTTTACTTCACCGATAGACCACATAATATAACCTCCTTAAAAAGAAATATTTAAGCATATTTAAAAGCAATTATATATCATTATCATGTAATGGTCAAAAGTATTCAAAAACCCCTGTAAATTGACGGAATACCGTTTCCATTGTAGAATGATGGTCAAAAGATTTAAGATAAATAGTGAAGATTTACGGAAAGCTTAGGAGGTATAAGGATGAGTAAAGAGGTAATATTCGGTTTGCTTATCCCGTTTATAGGGACAGCGTCAGGTTCGGCCTGTGTGTTTTTTATGAAAAAGGAATTGTCGAGGCAGGTGCAGCGTGCATTGACAGGCTTTGCAAGCGGAGTCATGGTGGCTGCTTCGATATGGAGCCTTATCATACCTGCCATGGATCAGTCGGAACATATGGGAAGCTTTGCTTTTTTGCCGGCTGCGATCGGGTTCTGGCTCGGAATACTCTTCCTGCTTTTTCTTGATGAGGTCATACCGCATCTGCATATGTACGCCGAAAAAGCCGAGGGATTGCATTTTTTAGGCTTTCTTGCGGGAAAGAACGGAAGCAGGGGAAACGCAGAGTCAAAAAGCAGGCTCGCAAGAACGACGATGATGGTGCTTGCCGTCACTCTTCATAATATACCCGAAGGAATGGCAGTCGGAGTGGTATATGCCGGATATATATCGGGTTCTGCAAATATCACCGCGGGGGGAGCCCTTGCACTTGCCATAGGTATCGCAATACAGAATTTCCCCGAGGGAGCGATAATTTCCATGCCTCTTCATGCCGAGGGACAAAGCAGGAAAAAGGCTTTTTTGGACGGTGCGCTGTCCGGCGCAGTTGAGCCCATAGGAGCACTGCTTACCATACTTCTTGCCGGGCTTATAATACCGGCTATGCCTTATCTCTTAAGCTTTGCCGCGGGAGCCATGATGTATGTGGTTATAGAGGAGCTGATCCCGGAGATGTCTGAGGGAGAGCATTCCAATATCGGAGTGGTGATGTTTGCCGTCGGATTTACTCTGATGATGGCTCTTGATGTGGCTTTGGGGTAAAATACGGACTTAAATCCCTCCGGAACATATCCGTATCCAGTTTAAATATATCAGACAGTTTTTTGAGTATATAGTCGTTATGACGGGCACGCCGCTCGCAAAGTGAGATGATGCGCGCCTCGGTCTGCATGGACATCTGCTTGTGGCGTGTAAAATAAACCGTCTCCAAAAGCAGGATGACATTTGCACAAAGAAGTGTATCAAGGATGCGCTTAATGAAGCTGTAGTCCTCAAAGGTGGTCAGATATTCCCTTTCAATGCTGTAGCGGACATATTCATACATATGCGGGATGATGTCGGGATAGCCGTTTATAAACGCCTCAAGGTATGCCCGGTAACGGTGTTTACCCTTTGCGGGAGTGAGGCTGTCAAAATATTTGAAATACCGTCTGAAAAGACTGTAGAAAAACGGCGAATAGTATAGCATCCTGTCTTTATACAGGCTGTTGTTTACCATTTCGTTCAGTATTTCAAGCGGGAGCGGGAAAAGACCTGTACCGGTATTTTTTACTGATTCCGGATTTTGCACAGAAAGGGCACGGAAATGATCCGAGGTGGCAATATCGAGAGCCCTTTTGAAAGCGTTATCAAGCCCGTCGATCCCAAAGCCTTTACTGTATTCAAACAGCGAAAGCATTTCCCTTCTGGACTCATCAAGTGTCTTAAGGAAATCCTCATCCTCGTTATTTCCGAATACGGGCAGATCTGATGTACCTTCGGAAATTATCAGCTTTTCGGCATCCCTGTTTTCAAGCATTAAAAAGGCGGCATGAGTGCAGGAAAGGTCGAGATGGTATTCG
>JAGBOJ010000142.1 GCA_017633935.1 Lachnospiraceae bacterium
GTTTCGGGTACAATGGAGCTTTATGACAGGATCGTCGATAAAAGGCTGCTTGTAAGAAGGCTTTGGGTCAGCGCAAATCACGTAAGAAATGAGGACAGGGTATTAAATGATGACGGTGGATTCAGGCAGATGGAGCTTTTTGAGGATTTTGCGTGTAAAACACCCGGTATAACGGATAAAACACCTGTTATCGCAGATAACGGCAAAAAGCTCAGATCCGCGCAGGAGGCTGCGCTGAAGATAAGACAGAGATACGGAAATAACGCGATATTGAAGGGGACGGATTTTAAGGAGGGTGCTACGCTTATCGAAAGGAACAGGCAGATCGGAGGACACAGGGCGTAGTGCAGCACGGTTACAAGGTGAGTTTATATGAAAAATATTGAAGAATACACTGATATCATAAACAGGGCACGGCCTGTATCAAAAAAACATTCACCGATGCCGGTTTCCCAGAGGGCGGCCCAGTTTTCACCGTTTGCCGCACTGACGGGGTTTGACGAGGAGATAGTAAAGACATCGGAAGAGGAGATAAGGATGATGGAAAAAATCATCAGCTATGATCCTGAGGAATAGCTGCGGAATTGTAATTTTTTTATACGGGCTGTAAAATGACAGCTATACCGGTGGCATCGCGGAAGAAAAACAACGCAGCAGACGGAAATGTATAGACGATCGGGAAATACTACATCAGGCAGGGGAAGAGAAGAAAGACATGAGATTTTCAGACAGATTAAAAATGAGCGTGACCTCGCTTTTAAGGAGGAAGCTGCGCACGGTGCTTACGGTGCTGGGCGTGGTTATCGGTATCGCCGCGATCGTTACGATGCTGGCTTTAGGTGAAGGACAGACCAAAAAGGCGATGCAGCAGATAGAGGAATTCGGCTCCATAAAGGAGATCACCGTATATGAAAACTACAATTCAAGCGGCGGAAATAACGGAAACAAGCTTACGGGAAAGCTGACAGACGAGACCATCAAGGAGATAATGCAGTTAGAGCATGTGGTGAACGTCAAAAAGGTGCTTACGACGAGCATAACGATAAAGGACGGTCCCTATGAGACCTTTGCAAGCTGCATAGCCATGCCGTTGCAGGATATAAAGGATAAAAACTGGGAGTTCGGGCAGGGAGGACTTCCGGAAGAGGGTGCCAGACTTTCTTTTATGTACGGTAACGGTCTTGTGACGGATTTTTCAAAGCCGGGGCAGATGTCCAGTTATTATTCTACGGGAGAGCTGCCGAATGTGGACCTGATGAAGGATGTTCTGTTCATAACCTTTGATTCGGGCTCCTCTGCCGTATCCCTGCCGGTAAATACATCCTCCGAAGAGGACGGCACGGCTTCGGATGAGGGATCCTTACAGACAAGGCAGGCAAAAAAATACATAATACCCACAAGCGGCGTGTTTGCGGGCACACCGGATGAATATCACGAATATTTTTTCGGGGTTTACTGCGATATGGATGCGCTGCTTAACTTCTATAAGAAGAATTTCAGAAATAAGCCGTATCCCGGACAGCCTGTGCGTACCGACGGAAAGCCCTTTAAGCAGCTTGTGTATTCAAGACTTGCGGTGGAGGTAGACGAGCTTGACTATGTGCAGGAGGTTCAAAAGCAGATAACCGATATGGGATATCAGGCAAACAGCGAGTCGGAATGGATAGCACAGGAGCAGGCATCTCTGCGCTCGCAGCAGGCAATGCTCGGAGGAGTCGGGGCCATAGCTCTTTTAGTCGCGGCGATAGGGATCGCAAATACAATGATGATGTCTATTTACGAAAGGACTAAGGAGATCGGGATAATGAAGGTTCTGGGATGCCATCTGAAGGTGATAAGGTCCCTTTTTATGATAGAAGCGGCTTTGATCGGCTTTACCGGGGGAGTGGTCGGGATCATTGTAAGCTATATCGCAAGCTTTATCATAAACAAACTTACCGAGCCTCAGACTGCCGTGATAGAGCCCTATCTGGTGCCTGCGGCCATGGCATTTGCGGTCCTGATATCCATGCTTGCGGGCTTTATGCCCTCAAAGCGGGCAATGCAGCTGTCTCCTTTAGCTGCCATAAGAAATGAATAAGATTTATTTTATCTCCACCAGATGCCTTATCAGATAGTTTTCACCCCGAAGCTCCTCTATCTGCATTTTGATCATACAGCTCTTTGCGCCTATATCCATAAGGGCATTCTGAAGATAGGCGTCCTTATATGCGCCTGTCCTGTTTGAATTACGGATCTGCTCCATAAGCTCCCTGCCGTGAATGGCAGTGAGGAATTCATAAGAACCGGTATCGTGCTCCCTGATATTCCGGTCAGCTTCTTTATAGTAGGAATTCAGATCATAAAGAAGGTCGTTTTCGCTCAGATTGTAGTTTTCAAGGGAGTTTAAGGTATTCTCGTAGGCAGAGATGATAAGATGATCGCCTGAGGGAGCAGGTTCTTCGGCGGCATCTACCGAGGCTGAGGAAGCTTCGTCTGTGGGCTGTACGGATTGTTCAAGATCTGAATACTCCTCACCGCTGCAGGCCGGAAGATAGACTGAAAGCTCACGCCGACGGTGGGTGGGGCGGAAAATACGGTCGCTTTTATTAAAGTAATCGAATTCCCTTCCGGGAGTGTCATCCCATGTCGTGTCGACATTATAATAATCGTCCCCAAGCTTGATGATATTCCATGCGTGCGGCTCTCCCGCGCTTCCTGCACAGTAGTATGCGGGAATGTTCAGTGCGGTGCAAAGATACTGGAAGGCTCTTGCGTATCCGGCACAGACGGTATTTCCGTTTACAAGAGCGCTGTAGGCACTCTGATTCATTTCAGCATTAAGATCATATGTTATTTTATCGATAAGTGTCTGATGGATATATTTTTCCTTTTCATAATCGGAGGATAAATTTCTTGCGTTATTTAATATTGCTTCGGCAGCGGATTCGAATTCGGCCTGCGCGGAGCCGTGATCATCGGCTGTGCGGCTAAAAGAAAGATCCATTTCGGAGCATTTTCCGGAAGGTGAGTAAAGGCAGCTGTAGGCGGTATTCATCCAGAAGAGCTCCGGATGGTCATTGCATACTGCGACAAATGCCGTGCGAAGGCGTTTTACATTCGGTTCTCCCACAGGCGCAAAGGAGGCTGTAAGATCATTGGCGTTTGCGTAGATCTGCCGGTAAAGAGCCTGACCTTCTTCATCGAGCATATGATAATAGGGATAAAAGAGCCCGTCAAAGGTGAGTCCGTCACCGGTGTTGCCGGCGGATAAAGTGTTTTCTATCTCTTCGGCTTCTGAATCCGTGACAGGGATCTCGTTTACCGATACCGGTGTACAGCCGGTCTTTGAAAGATATTCCTCAGGGACACCGGACGGTTCGTCATAGGTGACCTCATAATCCGAAAGAGGGAATTCCGCAAGTCCTTCGTAATCGGACATATAGGAGGTATTGCCTGATATATCATCAGGTAATAAAGAGTTTCCGGAGGTATCTTCCGAAACGGATGCACCGGAAACAGATGAAACATAAACGAGACCGAGCCTGTTATTAAACCGCTCCGCCAGAGCCTGTGCCACGTCCGGACGTATGATACAGTAGAGGATCACACCCGAAAAAACGGCAGTTATCATTAATATGACAAACAGAAAGCCTTTTAGTATTCTCATAAATGAGGTCTTTTATACTTACGAACGAAATTAACTTTAACCGATATAGCGTTATGTATCAGTCGATCGTTAGATTTTCGGTAACTACGCCTAATGCCTCCAGTTTAGCTTTTGCTTTTCGTAACTGGTTTTTAACCTCTTTATCTTTATCTTCGCCCTGTGCTTTATCTATTCTGAGCAGGTCGGTATATATATCTATCATATTTGAAGCCTGTTCCTTTTCTGTCATTTCTGTCACCTCCATAATTTGAAACCTCCGTTTTGGCAGATTGTATGATGACAGGATCAAAAGGTGCTTTAGCACCTTTAGGATACAATATATAGTTATCGAGCTTGCTCGAAATAGCTATATATTGTATCCTAAAACAGCACGAAGTGCTTTTGATCCTGACATCATCATATATATTTCTAACGCTACAATAATTTTACACTGACGGATGATAAAAATCCACCCTGTATTTTCTGTTTCAAATATGGGGGTTATCTGATATAATAATCAAAATAAATAGAGGAATGGTTTACATAATTCAAAACAAAGGTTTACATAAATAAATAACAACTATGTATATTTCAAAGAACAAGCATGTGTTATCAGGCGCTTTAATGGGCTCGGCACTCATAAATATAGCAGGCTCAGCCTTCCTTTCGGTCTACAGGATAGTTCTTGCCGATAAGGTGCCGCTGCTCTTTCCGGCAATGTCGAGCGATCCGGTATGGTACGGTCAGGTTTTTGTTTCGGTCATACAGGAAATAGCAACAACGATCGTTTTTTATAAGGCTTATAAGAAGCTGGTCAGGTACAGAGGGCTGGTGGAAAATGATGACTTTATTGAAATGGCAAAGCTTCAGGAGGAGATTATCCCGGGAAGCATTTCGACACTTTCATCGTATTCTATCGGACAGCTTCTGCAGGTATGGGCTGTTATTTTAATAGGTGTCAGATTTATATATGACTTGTCCGCGATAGTTTACAGGGACTTTGTAATGAAGATATCCGAGGTTGTCATAGCGGCCTCGCTCTTTGGGGGAGTAAATCTTTCCGAAATATATAACAATACACATGGCTTCAAATATATCGGTATGTTTACGGCGGTAGTGCTGGGTACGACAATAACGGCAATATTTTTGAGGGACAATTTTCTTAAAGGGCTGTGTATGGGAGTCACGGTTTTCTTTATGCTGGCATTTGTCGTGATGAACATGGGAAACATAAGCATTTTCGGCATGGATGTGGGGATCGTGTGGACATCGATAATCTTCCATATCTGCGAGACTGTCGGGCTTATGGGACTCGCTGTCTATTTAGGCAGGAGATACCGGGGGATGTAGTAAGGAACTGTTAAGTTCCTAAAAGGTTATAAATAATAGAAGGGGTAAATTGAATATGCGACCGGACAGTAAAGAGATTGAACGACTTTCTGAGGAGTACTCGGTAATTCCCGTTTGCAGGGAAATCTATGCGGATATCACCACGCCAATAATACTGCTGCGAAAGATAGCGGAAATATCGGACCGGTATTTTCTGCTTGAAAGCGTTGAAGGCGGCGAAAAATGGGGGCGGTATTCTTTTATGGGCTTTGACCCGTCTATGAGGGTAAGCTGCAGGAAGGGCTGTGTCAGAATAGAAAAAGACGGAAAAACAGATGTTATAAAAACAGATGATCCACTCAATGTGATCCGCGACATACTTAAAGGCTATAAGGCACCGCGGCTTGAAGGGATGCCGCCCTTTACGGGAGGTTTTGTCGGTTATTTCGGTTATGCCATGATAGGGTATGCCGAGCCGGTGCTTGATATCAGTACCGATGAGTATAATGATTACGATGTCTGCCTGTATGACAGGGTTATAGCATATGATCATTTAAAACAGAAGATAAGCATTATCGCCAATATGAAGACCGATAATGTGCTGGAAAATTACGGACGGGCGGTAGCCGAGATCACAAAGATAGAGGCCATCATAAAATCGCAGCCGATATTTAATAATGAAAAGAAACGTCCGGCCATTGAACCGGAATTTTCCTGCAATGTTACAAAAGAAGAATATTGCGCGCTCGTAGAGAAAACAAAGGAATATATTTATAACGGGGACATTTTTCAGGCTGTTATCTCAAGGCAGTTTTCCTGCAGGTATGATGACAGCCTTATTATGCCTTACAGGGTGTTAAGGACCACGAATCCGTCGCCTTATATGGTTTTTATGCATATAGACGGTGACGAGCTTATGAGTACTTCGCCGGAAACCCTTGTCAGACTTGAAAACGGAAGGCTCACCACCTTTCCGGTTGCAGGCTCGAGACCGAGGGGAAGGGATGACAGGGAAGATGAGGAGCTCATAAAGGACCTGCTTGCCGATGAAAAAGAGCTATCCGAGCATAATATGCTGGTGGATCTGGGAAGAAACGATCTCGGAAGGATATGCCGTTTCGGAAGTGTGGAGGTGACCCATTATATGGAAATCCACAAATATTCACGGATAATGCATATATGCTCGCAGGTAGAGGGAGATATAAGGGACGACAAAGACGCTTTCGATGCGATAGCTTCGCTGCTGCCGGCAGGGACTCTGTCCGGAGCGCCGAAGATAAGGGCGTGTGAGATAATAGAGGAGCTTGAAAATGTGCCGAGGGGTATCTACGGCGGAGCACTCGGATATGTGGATTTTACGGGAAATCTCGACACCTGCATAGCTATCAGGATGGCGGCAAAAAAGAACGGCATCGTCCGTATATCAGCCGGCGGCGGCATAGTGGCTGACAGTGTGCCCGAAAAAGAATATGAAGAATCGTATAATAAGGCACTTGCCGTGATAAATGCGATCAAAAAAGCATCGGAGGTGGAGTGATGGTACTGCTTATAGATAATTACGATTCTTTTTCCTATAATATATACCAGCTTGTGGGAAGCATCAGAGAGGATATCAGGGTAATAAGGAATGACGGGATGACGGTTAAGGAGATTGAGGGGCTGAAGATAGATCACATAATACTCTCCCCGGGACCGGGATATCCTAAGGATGCGGGGGTCTGCGAAGAAGTCGTCGAAAGGCTTAAAGGGCGGATGCCGGTTTTGGGAGTGTGTCTGGGACATCAGGCAATATGCGAGGTGTTCGGTGCTGAGATAGTTCATGCAAAAAAGCTAATGCACGGAAAGCAGAGCGAAGCCCGGATAGATACGAAAGCTCCGATATTTGCAGGGCTTCCGGAAAGGATAGAGGTGGCAAGATACCATTCTCTTGCCGCGCGTCAGGATAGCCTGCCGGATACATTACAGGTGATATCAAATACTCCGGACGGGGAGATCATGGCTGTCAGACACAGGGAATACGATATATACGGTGTTCAGTTCCACCCCGAATCGATATTGACTCCGGACGGAAGAAGGATAATGGAAAATTTCCTCGCTCTGTGACTTTTCGTAATGCGACTCCCGTGTGACAGTAAACACAATTATTTATTGCGTTTACTTTATATTTGTGGCATTATATGTTTTGAGAGTCTTGAAGTAGGGTCTGTTTTGACCTGGAGCTATATTATATGAAGGTATTGATGATCGAGGCATAAGTGGATAACCTTGATAA